>JBDLQR010000217.1:0-6165 GCA_039800485.1 Pseudomonadota bacterium | reverse complement strand
GACCTCGGAAATCAAGATTTCCGTCGTGGTGGACGAAAAGTACGGGGAACTGGCGGTACGAATCCTGCACTCCGAGTTCGGGCTGGCAGCTTCTGCCACTGCCGGCTGACCGGGCGAGGGGTGGGGTAAATTCACCCGCTCTGATTGAGACTTTTTCCCGAAGCTTGGATACACTACTGCGCGCCAGGAAGGCAGCCAAAGAACATGGCGCGACAATGAGCCCACGTGAAGGGCCTGCGCCGGACCTCAAAAGCAAGACGCAGGCTTGGAGATAACATGCTCATTCTGACCAGACGGGTCGGCGAGTCACTCATGATCGGCGATGAAGTCAACGTGACGGTGCTTGGAATCAAGGGCAACCAGGTTCGAATCGGTGTCAATGCACCGAAGGATGTCTCGGTGCACCGCGAAGAGATTTACCAGCGCATCCAGCAGGAAAACTCGGACGACAATATCGGCAACGTGGCCGACTGAACCGCCGTCCGGCTTTACGGGGCAGACCGGCCCCGCTATTCTGCCGGGAACACGGAGAGATGGCCGAGTGGCTGAAGGCGCTCCCCTGCTAAGGGAGTATGGGAACAAAACTCCCATCGAGGGTTCGAATCCCTCTCTCTCCGCCACCTCCATGAAAAAAGCCCCCCTGCGGGGCTTTTTTCATGGAGGCAGCGCAGGGAGATGCGGACGAGCACCCTTCGGTTCGACCGACAGAAATAGGGTAACTGTCACCAATTCCCACAGGGGTGAGAAAACGCAGCAAGCGTTTTCGAATCAATCCCTCCAGGCCAAGCCCCCCCTGCGGGGCTTTTTTCATGGAGGCAGCGCAGGGAGATGCGGATGAGAACCCGTCATCACCGTCATTGTTTGGCATAGGCCTGCCGCCAGGCCGAGGGGCTGATACCGAAGCTTTTCCGGAAATGCTGCCTCAACGGAACAGCCGAGCCAAAGCCCGCGCGCAGCGCCACGCGTTCGATTGGGTCACTGGTGTGCTCCAGCAGCTCCTGGGCATAACGCAGACGCTCGCCCAGTAGCCACTGACGAGGGGACAGTCCGATCAGTGCCCTGAAACGGCGCGTGAAATGCCTTCTGCTGAGCGACAACCTCGCAGCCATGCTGTCCACATCGTGTGCCTTCTCCAGTTGGCAGCTGATGGACTGCATGAGCTCCGACAATCGAGCGTCGCGCGAGGATACGGGTAGCGGCTGGACAAGAAATTGCGCCATCCCGCCCTGGCGGTGTGAGGGAAGCACCAATCGGCGCGCCACGGCATTGGCGATGGTCATGCCATAGTGGCGACGCAAAAGATGCACGCAGCAGTCGAGGCCAGCCGCGGTGCCTGCTGACGTCACGACCTGACCTTCATCGACATACAGCGCATTGGTCTGGACCTGTATCGCCGGATAGCGAGTGGCAAAATCCTCCGTGCACGACCAGTGCGTGGTTGCCCGTAGCCCATCCATTAACCCCGCTTCAGCCAGGACGTAAGCCCCCATGCACAACCCGACGATAACTGCGCCTCGACCGTGAGCCCTGCGCAGTGCTGACAGTAGCCTGTGCGCGGGGCGTTCCTCAGGATCCCGCCAGGAGGGGATCACGATCCAGTCAGCTTTTTCCAGGGCGCCAAGGCCATGCGCCACATTGATCTCGAAGCCGGCAGTGGTGGACAGCGCACCTGCCTCGCCAGCACACACGCGAAAGTCGAAAACCGGCACCCCGGGATGTTGGTCCCCGAAAACAACGCATGGAACCGCCAGATGGAAGGGGCTGATATCCCGGAAGGTCACCACTACCACGCGGAGGGAACGCGGCTCACCAGTCATCGGCACGTCTCCGTGGCCCAAAACTTTCGAAGTCTGGCGCAGGTGCCTCTCTCGACCGGCTTTTGAAATTTGTCATTGTTCAACGTGATTCCAATACATCAGGAGGCTCCAGATGAATTCTCCACTGCTCAGGTATCTGCTTCTGGCGGGTATGTTCATTTTCTGCGCGATGGCAGCTGCGCATGCGACGGGATTGAAAGTCCCCTTGTTGTTCGTTTATTACGACACACCCTACTACGCCTATCAGGACCGTATCATCTCATTCTGTCTGCTCACCTATGCCTGTCTGTTCTATCTTGCCGCGCGCCACAGTCTCGCGGTGCCAACCGCCCTTTGCGCTCTGGCCATCACGGTACTGGGCCTGTCCGCGGTTAATTTCTCCGAGGCGCTGTCGGCTGTACTCGATAAACAAGGCACGGGGGTTTACTGGGCTCAGACAGGAGTTTTTGCGGTTTACTTCGTGCTCCTGATCGTAGTCTGGAGACGGGACAGAGCCGCAACCTGAGCCCGAAGGCGGAGATGCTCCATATGAATGCAACCACTGCTTTTTATCACGACGAGAGATGCCTTTGGCATGCGACGGCTGGTCTTTTCTCATTGTTCCTCCCGGTTGGACGGTGGGTTCAGCCGCCTGCGGGCGCAGGACTCGCGGACTCGCCAGAGTCCAAGCGGCGCATACTCTCGCTGCTGCAGGTTTCTGAACTCGCTGACATCATCGCGTTCCCTCGGACACCTATGGCCTCGGAGCGGGATCTGCTGCGGGTGCATTCACCCCGATATCTCGAGGAATTCAAACGCCTGTCAGATCAGGGCGGTGGCGAACTCGGCTTTGTTGCTCCTTTCGGCGCGGGAAGTTACGAGATCGCGAAACAGTCGGCGGGCCTGGCCCTGCAGGCCGTTCAGGATGTTCTGGCAGGGGACTACCGCAATGCTTATGCCCTTTGCCGTCCGGGTGGGCATCACTGCCTGCCCGATCAGGCGATGGGCTTCTGCTTGCTGGCCAATGTCGCCATCGCTGTGGAGGCAGCGATCGCCAGACACGGCTTGAAGCGCGTCGCCATCCTCGACTGGGACGTCCATCATGGCAATGGAACGCAGTCGATTTTCTACGAGCGCGATGATGTGCTCGTCATCTCGCTGCATCAGGAAGGCTGTTTTCCACCCGGATACAGCGGGGGAACAGACCATGGCGCGGGGCGCGGTACCGGATACAACATCAACATCCCCCTGCTGCCCGGAAGCGGCCATGAGGCCTACCTGCACGCAATGAGGTCCATCGCCTTGCCGGCATTGGATCGCTTCAAGCCGGAGCTCATCGTGGTTTCGTCAGGCCTCGATGCCAACAGTGCCGACCCGTTGGCGCGCATGCTGGCTCACTCAGGCACCTACGCGGCCATGACGGCAGATCTGATGGCTCTCGCCGACCGTTGGTGTGGCGGACGACTCGTCCTGGTACACGAAGGGGGCTACTCTGAAACGGTAGTCCCGTTCTGTGGACTCGCCATCATGGAAACCCTGGCAGGGCGCTCTGGCGGAGTAGAGGACCCCTGTCTGGAGATGTTCAAGGCCTGGCAACCCAACGAGCGGCATCTTTCGCTGCAGAAGCAGTTGATTGACGAGCTTGCGACCCAGCTGCCGTTGTTGGGGCAGGCATGAGACACGCTGGCTCTCGGACGGGCGCCGGTTCGTGTAGCGGAACATCGCGCCCTCAGAGGTAGGGAATCGCATTTTCTGCCAGAATCCGCGCAGCATTGGCGCTCGCTCTGCAGGAAATGGCATGTACGTCCCCGAACATTTCTCCATCAAAAAGCCCGAAGACTTCCACAGGGTCATTCGCAGCCATCCATTGGGGGTGCTGGTGACCCTCACGCCGGATGGACTGGATGCCAACCACATCCCCTTCGAGTTTGACTCCGGCAAAGGCGAGTTGGGTGTGCTGACAGCGCATGTGGCGCGTGCCAATCCGGTGTGGCAGCACTGTCGGGACGGCGCGGAGGTGCTCGTCATTTTTCGGGGCGACGAGGCCTACATCTCGCCCAACTGGTATCCCAGCAAGCACGAGACACACCGTCAGGTGCCCACATGGAACTATGAGGTCGTCCACGCGCACGGCCGGTTGACCGTGCAGGATGAAGAAAGGTTTGTGCGCGGTGTGGTCGCACGCCTGACCCGTGTGCATGAATCCGGAGAGCCAAGACCATGGAAGATGGGCGATTCGGCACCGGAGTACATCGACGGTATGCTGAAGGCCATCGTCGGCATCGAAATCTCGATCACCCGGCTCGAAGGCAAGGCCAAGCTGAGCCAGAACCGGGAGACACGGGACAGGCTCAGTGCCGCAACAATGCTCGCAGAGAAGGGGCGTGAATCCCTGTCACAGGTGATGCGCGACGCCGAGTGAGGAGCCCGCCCAGATGCCCCGTCGCGACGTCTGTCTCTGACTGGTAGAGTCCGGCCCCATGAGCACTCCCACACTGCCAGATGAATCGACCTCCATCCAGGACCCCCCGGATGGGGATGACGCGCGGCTGCTCGTCATCCCTGAAGGATTGATGTTCAGTGCCTTGGAACTTGCCCGCGATCCGAAATCGGGTGACCTCTCTTTCAATTGGGAACCGATAGAGGAGATCTGCGCCGCCAGCGGTATCGATTTGGATGCACTCATCGAGGAATCCGAAGAGAACCTCTCCGAACTGCTGCTTGCATGGTACGAAGCCCATCTCGCCGCAGGGGGTGAGGCGGATCCCGTGCAGGAAGCCCTGCGCAGCGAAGCAGAGGAAGAGGCGCGGCACCCCCCACCAGAGCGTCGCAAGCGGCGATGAAACTGCCCGCCCTGCGTTTCGAGGCTGAGGCGTTCAGCATTCGTGGAGAACGCATCATGGGCCGGCAGGCGGCTGGTGAAGCATTCCTGCGCGCCATTGTCCCATTGGCGGGAGAGGATCCCCTGGTGGGCTATGGCCCCCCCGGCAATGTCGCGAAGGCCTTCGGGGAGTCGATTCAGGCCATCTCGCCCAACGCGCGCGCGGGCTGGATACCCGCCTCACGGCCGGATCTGCTGGCGGGTCTGGGGGGCATCCACTTTCCGGATCCGGGCATCGCAGACCATGCGCGCACCCGCCTGCGCTACGGCCCCGCGGCGTGGTCGGTGACGGGAGTGACCCACACCATTTCCTCCCAGGCCGCGATGCGCTTCATCGCCGATCTGCCCCTGGCACCGCTGATGCCCTGGGATGCGGTGATCTGCACTTCCCAGGCGGTCAAGACCGCGGTCGAGACCACCCTCGCGCAACAGGAGGAATACCTGGCCTGGCGCTTCCAGGGTGCGCGCGCACCGGCGCGTCCGGCGCTTCCGGTGATCCCGCTGGGTGTTCACTGCAAGGATTTCGAGTTTCCTGCGGAGCGCAGGCCGGATGCACGTGCGCGCCTGCAGGTGGCGCATGACGAGGTGGCTTTTCTTTTCCTCGGACGCCTGAGTTTTCATGCCAAGGCCCATCCGCATCCCATGTATGTTGCGCTCGAGCACGTGGCACGCGAGACCGGCAAACGCATCGCGCTCATCCAGTGCGGCTGGTTTGCCAACGAGTTCATCGGGAACGCCTTCAAGCAGGGGGCATCCGACTTTGCGCCGTCGGTGCGTCACGTCTGGCTGGATGGGCGTGATGCTGAGCAACGAGCAGACGCATGGTCGGCCGCCGATGTCTTCATCTCGCTGGTGGACAACATCCAGGAGACTTTCGGTCTCACGCCACTGGAAGCCATGGCGGCGGGCAAGCCGGTGATAGTCACCGATTGGGATGGCTATCGCGAAACAGTACCGCACGACGTGGCGGGGTTGCGCGTGCCCACGTTCATGGCGCCTGCGCCCGTGGGCGAGGCTTACGCCAACGGCTACGCCACGGGCGCCATCGATTACGACCGCTACATCGGACTCGCTGCCCAGCATATCTCGGTGGACATGCGCGCACTGGTGGATGCTGTCCGGTCTCTGGTAACCCAGCCTCAGCTGCGGGAACGCCTGGCCGCGAGCGGACGCCACACCGCGCGCACTGAGTTTGACTGGGAGGTCGTCATCGACCGCTATGGCGAGCTCTGGGAGCAACTCGGCGAGGTACGGCAGGCCGCGCTGCAGACTGGCGCAGGCGATTTCCGAAGAGTCAGTGCCGATCGTCGTGATCCCTTCGATTTCTTTGCGCACTACCCGACACATCTCATGGGACCGGAGACCCGCGTGAAACTGCGCACGGCATCGCGCGACTGGCGCCCTGTTGCCACTCATCCGCTGTTCAGGTTTGCGGCGGAACATCTGGGCCCGGAGGAGCGTATCGATGCGGTGTGCGGGGCCCTGACA
>JBDLQR010000216.1:0-4152 GCA_039800485.1 Pseudomonadota bacterium | reverse complement strand
ACCAAATCGTCCCGGCTCTGACTCCTTGAGTAGGCATCCAAAGCGATTTCTACGCGCTTTACGGTGACCGGTTCTGCCAGTGGGTGGTCAGTTGTCAATCGTCTCAGTCTGTCATCGATATCACCCCAACATTTCGGAGCCTGAAAACGGGCGTGAAAGGTGGAGCAGGAGCCGCCTGAACCAGGGAGCACTGGTTCAACAAATTCAGTACCCAGCCGCCGTCGTACGGTCATGAAGTTGGATGGTGACAGCGTCACGATCCGAAGGTCGATCCAGTCAACCTCAGCACGGAAACGGTACCTAGAATACCCGGAACCACTCCTGGTCGAGGTGGGTACCGCCCCTCCAGCGGGCAACGAGATTGGGGTGTGCTCGGTCACGGCTACTCCTGTTTGAAAACTTCGGAGTCGCGAAGCTATCAACCAGGAGTAGGAGGATCAAGGTCTTCAATGGGAGGAATGCTTCAGTCTGGCAGGAGGCCCCAGCGCACACCACGCACCAAGCCCTGGTGCCCCTTGGAATTGGGCCGCCACCATTTGGGCGGGTCCATCGTCTTCAAAAAGGCCAGGGCGTCTTCGAAGTCGTCGAAGGTGCGGCGGTCGTCTTTAGGTCCGACTGCGAAGGTTCCTGCGGTACGTTGTCGAAGCGAGGGGTTGAAGAAAGTGCCGTCGGCTGCAAAGGGAACTTGAACCTGCCTCTCCCGCTGGGTTGCTAAGCCAGCTCTGCTGGAAGCCTCGAACAGAACCTTCGGCTCAACGCCCAATGCTTCAGCAAGGCGGGAAATGCCGTCAAGCGCTACGTTTGCCTTTCCCCGCTCGATCTTCGACATGTAGGAGCGCGCAAAGCCGTGCTTGTTCGCGAACGCCTCCTGCGAGATGCCGGCTGCCTCCCGCAACTCACGCACACGTAGACCGAACAGGACCTGGAGCTGGACAGTCGCCATGGGTGGGACTGTCGAAGTTTGACCGTCAATTGGCCACGCTTTAAGATGACACGCTCTGAAAGAGACATCGCTCGGATGGTCTGCTTGAGTTGAAGCGAGTCAAGACGGAAAACGGCTGGCGGCGGTTTGCGAATTTCTTTGGCCGCGTCTCCCTTGCTCTTGATTCATATGGATTGAATTCAAACCCTCCAGGGGAGAGTACATGGAAATCATATCGCTAGGTGCCTTTGCTATTATCTTTGCAGTCATATGTGCAATCATCGCAAACTCCAAAGGTTTATCGCCGGGTAAGTGGTGCTTGATTGGATTATTTCTCGGCCCTATAGGCTTCATCTGGGTGCTGGCGACGGCTAAGAACGAGACATACCTGGATATAAAGCGAGTTTTATCAGGAAGTTTTAAGAGGTGCCCTCTTTGTGCGGAAGTAATTAAGACAGAGGCGACCGTATGTAAGCACTGTGGAGGCAAGCAGACGGGCGATGTTTCGCCGAAGCCCACGAAGACCTACTGGGTATGCGGGAGGTGCAATGAGACGACAGAAACCCAAAAAAATACCTGTGCAAGCTGCGGTGCCGCGAAGGTCTAAGTATCCAAAGGCATCATTTGGCACTGCCAAGTGGCGCTGACCGGTTCCAACGATGTATCAGTATCATCTTCTGCCATATGAATAGAACACTGATAAGTGCTTGTGCCTTGGGCGTCGGCCTCCTCACGGCCTGCGTATCTTCACCTGACATCGTTGGGCAGTCCAAACCATCGGGAGCGACCGCTAGCGAGCTCCGTGGAAACCAGTCTGGCAGGGTGGTGTGCGTTGGTTATCCAGCTGACCAGTCGTTCAAGCAGGACCGCTATGAGGGCAGCGGCGCTGAAATCGGCGAGCGTGTTCGGCTCGCTGTAGAGCGAGCTGGGCAGACGGCCATGTCCGTGCGGGCAGGAACGGACGCGATTGCAGAATGCTCGAGGCTGGGTGGAACCTTCCTCCTCCGCGTCGAGGTCGATCACTACGAGGACAACTACACCGGTTGGTCTGGAAAGCCGGACCGTATCGAACTTCGACTTCGGCTCGCACTCAACTCACAGCCAGATCGGACCAGAGACATCTCGTATGAAGCGAAGTCGAACTTCCTGACCAGTGCTGCCTTGGAGTGGGGAAACGCCAAGCCCGTGAGCCTGCTGCGCGATGACTTCGACTACTTGGTTCTTCGAATGTTTCGCGACTTGTAGTGGGGAAGATCAGTTCGCTTGGCTGAGACGCGGGTCTCCTGCACACTTGAGAGCTGGTAAGCTGCACACGGGTGCAGCACATGTCCAACCGCACCTTGCTCCGATGAAGCGAAGGCACTGAGAGATCAAGGACTTAGAAATTCGGTGGTTCGATTCCGCCCTTGGCCACCAAACTCTGAACACCGTAGCAGCATCACGCGCTACGGTGTTTTGCTTTGTGGCCAGCGTTTTGCACCTGCATCCAGCCAACGCCATGACTTCACCGTGCTTCAACCTGGGCGCCGAGCAGCGTGCTGCCGCTCGGGAGTGCCCGGATCGGCCTTTCCTGCGCATGCCCGGGGTGGAGCCGAGCTTCTGCGGGGTGGACTGCCAGTGGCTGGCGCTGAGCGCTGCAGCAGGCGCTTCAAGCCGAGCCGCAAGCCGCCATTGCCTGCTCCGCCAACCCCGACACCGCACGGCGCATCGAGGCCTGGGGTCGCCCAGCGGCTGGTTGACCCGCAGCGCCGAGCCACCAAACGATCTGCACTGAAGCGCCCTCGCCTTGAAGCCACTGGCCTACCTGCAAGGCTTTCCGCCTGCCCTGCTGGCGCAGGTGCAGGCGCTGGTCGACGCCGGCCGGCTGGGCGCACACGTCGCCGCGCGCTACCCCGAGCAGCACACCGTGCGCAGTGACCGGGCCCTGCGCCATTACGTCGAAGCCCTGAAGGCTGAACACCTGCGCAACGCAGAACCGCTGTCGCAAGTGGCGTTTGACAACCACCTGCATGTGGTGCACCACGCGCTGGGCACGCACACCACCGTGTCTCGAGTCCAGGGCAGCCGCCTGAAGAGCAAGCGCGAGCTGCGGGTGGCCAGCGTCTTCAAGCAGGCACCCGCTGCCTTCCTGCGCATGATCGTCGTGCACGAACTGGCGCACCTGAAAGAACGCGACCACGGCAAGGCCTTCTACGCCCTGTGCACGCACATGGAAGCCGATTACCACCAGCTGGAGTTCGACACCCGGCTGTGGCTGACGGCCAGGGTGTTGGAAGGCGGGAAGTCCCAGGCCCTCAGCCCGGGCGCCTGAAGCCCTTGTCCACCCAGGCCTGCGCGGTGACGGCTGTCAGCTTGAAGCTGGCGACCACGCGCACCTGGGCCAGCTGCACACCGTCGGCATCGACAGCGGCCAGCGTGGCGTAGGGTTCGTCCTCGTCGGCCACGATGTCCAAACTCACGCGCACGCGGCCGGCATCGGTATCCAGGAACACGTGCTTGTGCAGTTGCGCGTGCAGCGCCTGTTCATGCCGGCGCACCACCTCATGGGCCGTTTTCACCAGCGTGTTGAAGGCGGCCGTGTCCAAGGGCTTCGGGTTCTTCTTGTCGCGGCCCATGGTCCAGGGGCCCACCAGCGCCGGCTCGGACTGGCCGTGCGGCGTCATGGCCACGGCCCAGCCGTCGTCGTCCTCGTTCTTGATGACTTCGGCCGTCCAGCCGTTGTCTCGCCAATAGCGGGCTTGCTTGATGGGATCTTCTGCAGTCTCGTTATCGGGGCTCATGCCAAGAATCTAACGCGTCGGCGCAAGGCGCCACCCCGTGAAGCGTCTCAGCCCTGCGCAGACCAAAGCGTTCGGGGATATCGACAGCTCGACATCCGGCATCAATCGAGCCCGTTGTCCTCGGGCCGGACGACCTCGGGCGGTGATTCGACCGGCGCGCCGGGCTTGCGGCCGCGGCTGAGGTCGACGCCCAGTTGCTTGAGCTTGCGGTACAGGTGGGTGCGCTCCAGGCCCGTCTTCTCGGCCACGCGCGTCATCGAGCCGCCCTCGCAGGCGAGGTGGAACTCGAAGTAGCCTTTCTCGAAGGCGTCGCGAGCTTCGCGCAGCGGCAAGTCGAGATCGAAGCTCTGGCGCGGGCTGGGGCCCACGGGCGCCATCGGCATGGGCGGCGGATTGACAGCCGGCGCGGCCGGCTGCGGGGACTGCGGCCACACCACCGCCTGGCGCTTG
>JBDLQR010000215.1:0-3200 GCA_039800485.1 Pseudomonadota bacterium | reverse complement strand
GACCGGTGCACGGAATGCGTGGGTCACTTCGACAAACCCCAGTGCGTCCAGGTCTGTCCGGTTGACTGCATCCCTGTGGATCTCGACCATCCGGAGAGCCCAGCCCAGTTGCTGGCCAAGTATCACGCGCTGACCAGCGCCGACACGGTCAAACCGTGAACCGGCCTCGCATCCCGAGGAGAGCTTCCATGCCGGAGCGCGCATCCATTCGCCCTGTCCTTGTCCTGCTGCTGACCGTGCTTGCGGCGACTACCGCACAGGCCGCGCGTGAACCCGGCAAGACTGCCATCGCCTCCGCGCATCCGCTTGCCACGGCAGCGGGCCGCGAAATCATCGAAGCGGGTGGCAATGCCTTCGACGCGGCGGTTGCCGTTGCGGCAGCGCTAGCGGTGGTGGAACCCTATTCTTCGGGAATCGGCGGCGGTGGCTTCTTTCTCCTGCACCGGGCCATTGGCCAGGAAGATCTTTTCATCGACGCCCGCGAGCGCGCGCCGCTCGCTGCGCACGAGAAGCTCTATCTGGACGATCAGGGCGAAGTGATTCCGGGCAAGTCTCTCAACGGGGCCTTGGCGGCAGCCATCCCCGGTGCTCCGGCGGCGCTGGTCCATCTCGCGCTGTATTACGGTCGCCTGCCACTCGATCGGTCCCTCGCACCAGCCGTGCGGCTGGCGAGGGACGGATTTCCGGTGACCGAGCGCTATCTCGAGATGGCAACGTTTCGCCAGCGTGAGCTTGCGGCCGATTCTGAGACGGGCAATCTCTTGCTCGACAATGGCGAACTTCCAGTGCTCGGCCACGTCATCCGGCAGCGTGATCTGGCGGATACCCTGACCCAGCTGGGCCGTCAGGGCACGGCAGGTTTCTACGGCGGCGAGATTGCCGATGAGCTCATCGAGGGCGTGCGGGCTGGTGGCGGGATCTGGACGGCCGAGGATCTGGCCCAGTATCGCATCGTCGAGCGCAATCCCATCGTCGGTCGCTACCGCGATCTGCAAATCATCTCCGCGCCGCCGCCCTCCTCGGGCGGGATTGTCCTGCTTGAGGCTCTCAACATCCTGGAAGGCTATCCCCTCGCCGAACTGGATGCGCTCGATCGCACGCATCTCGTGGTCGAGGCCATGCGCCGCGCCTACCGTGATCGCGCGGAATACCTCGGCGATCCGGATTTCGTCGATGTACCCGTGGCAAGACTCACGGACAAAGCGCATGCCCGTGAAGTAGCAGCTGACATCGACATGGCCAAGGCCACCCCGAGCAGCAGCCTGAAACCCATCGCGCCGCCGACACAGGGAGATCACACCACGCACTTTTCCATCCTCGATGGAGAAGGCAATCGCGTCGCCGCCACGCTCAGCGTGAACTATCCCTTCGGCGCCTGTTACACGCCAGCAGGCAGTGGCGTGCTGCTCAACAACGAGATGGATGATTTTTCCTCGCGTCCCCTCACCCCGAATGCCTATGGGCTGGTCGGGGTCGATGCCAATGCCATCGCGCCGGGCAAGCGGCCACTGTCGAGCATGACGCCGACCTTCCTCATCACGCCCGACCGCATCGGCATCCTGGGGACTCCCGGCGGCAGCCGCATCATCTCGATGGTGTTGTTGGGTACGCTCGAGTTTGCCGACGGCAAGGCCCCGGAGTCCTGGGTCTCGCGGCCTCGCTTCCATCATCAGTACCTGCCGGACGAGATCCTCCACGAGGCAGACGCCTTCGACGAAACCACCCGCAGCACGCTGGAGAGCCGAGGCCATGTGTTCAAGCTCTCCACCCGCGACTACGGCAACATGCAAGCCATCCTCTGGGATCTGGAGAGTAATGCCGTGTCCGCGGCCGCCGATCCGCGTGGTGAGGGCACAGCAGAGGTCTGGGCCACGCCCGTGATGGTCGGCGAAGACCTCTCAGATGAAACACCGGCCAGCGAGAATTACGGTGGCTCATCCTTCGAACAGCCGCTGGAGGAGGAAGGCAGCTTCGTGCCGGATCTCGAAGGCTTCGGCAACGAGCCGGTTCCGGGAGTGGAGGAATAAGCGCGCTTGTCCGCTCGCAGCCAGCGGCCAGAAACTAGGGCGCAGGCAATACGGTTTCGCGATAGGCGTGCCAGGTGGCGTGGCCGATGAGCGGCGTGGTCACGATGAGCCCGAGGTGGGAAGTCAGGAAGCCTGCTGCAGTCAGCAAGGTGATGAGACAGGCCCACCACGCCATCACTCCGGGATTCTCCAGACAACTCCTCACGCTGGTGAGCGCGGCGACAATTCCATCCGTGTCGCGATCCAGCATCATCGGCACGGAGACCACGGAAATGCCGAACACCAGACTGGCGAACACACCGCCCACCACGCAGTAGGCGGCAAGAAACTGCAAATGCTGGATCGAACCCGTCGCCTCATCGAGAAAAGCGCCGAGGCTTGGCAACTGATCCGGAAAAGACACCGCGACCACCACCAGTGATGCGCGGGACCACAGCAGCAGCAGTACCCCCAGCACCAGCGAAAAGATTCCGAGAGAGGCCCGGTTGGGACGCCAGGCCAGCAGGGTCGGGCGCAGGTTCAGTGGTTGTCCACGCTCGCGGCGCCGGGACAGGTCGTAGAGCCCCAGCGCAAGAAAAGGCCCTACCAGCAGGAATCCGCTGGTGAGCGCCCAGACATATTCGTAAGCATTGGCAAAAACCCGGGAAAGCGCTCTACCCATGCCGGCGAACACGAAGCCATAGAAGAGGCTGGCCGGCCAGCTCGCCCGAAAGTCGTCCCAGCCCGCTTGTATCCAGCGCCACGGCGCAACAAGCGGCAGCCGGGCGATGTCATTCACAGCGCCGTATCCAGCGGAACATCCGGAATCAGGAATTTTTCCAGGCGCATCGTCGCAGCATGAAAATCCGCCAGGGCCAGGAGATAGCGCAGGTGAGCGTCTACCTCGCGCAGGCGGGCATCGGCCGCCGCCTCCTCGCGCAGGTTCACCAGGAAGAAATCACTGGCGCCGTTGGCGAAACGTTCCGCTTCTGCGCGCGCGAGCAGGGCGGCCTGCTCGACTTCCTGGGTCGCGAGTGTCACGAATTGCTCGGCGGCTGAGAGATCGTTGGAAAGATTCCGGATCTCGACGGCGATCTGATCGGATGCCAGCTGGCGCTCCAGCGCCAGCTGCGCCATTTTCGCGCGCGACTCGGCAACCTTGCCGCGACCTTGGCGACGCTCCAGCGGAATGGA
>JBDLQR010000214.1:0-9910 GCA_039800485.1 Pseudomonadota bacterium | reverse complement strand
CGATCTTGACCGGCTTCGGCCAGGTCCCGATGTTTTCAAGGGTGAGATTGTTGAGTTCGGAGAGCTTCATGGCTCCTCGGCCTCGGCATCCGGCTGGGGAATGATTTGCTGCGCAGTCAGGGTGAAGTTCGCAAGGCGCCGCCCCGTCACCTCTCCGGTCTGGATGATCTGAAGCTTGGGGTTGCCGAGCCAGACAGACTTCTCGATGTTGCGCATGAAGCCCGATACACGTGCATTCGACTCCGCCACGCCTTTGATCGTGATGGCGGTGCCCTTTTGCGCCAGTTCGGTCAGGTACAGGCCTTCAGGCAACGTTTCCACCACATCGTCGAACAGGTGGACGATGACAGGTCGACTGGTCTGCAGTGCCTCGATGGCCTTCATGCGGGCAATCAGGCGTGCCTTCTCCTTTTCCAGCTCCTCGATTTCCTTGATCTGCCGGTCGAGCTTGCTGATTTCCACGCTGAGGAAATTGTTTCGCTCCTGCTGGTAGGCGATGCGCTCTGCGTAGTAGAAATGGATGAGGCCCCACACCAGCAGCGCGGCAGCGGCGGTGATTCCGAGTATCGTGAGATATTCCGTTCGCTGCTGGCGCCTGCGCTCTTCGCGCCAGGGCAGAAGATTGATCCGTGCCATCAGTCAAACCCTCGCAACGCCAGGCCGCAGGCGATCATCAGCGCCGGCGCATCGTTGACCAGGGCGTCCGCCGGCACGCGCGGCGAGGCACTCATGCTGGCAAGGGGATTGGCTATCGCAACGGGCGTTCCGACCTTGGACTGGATGAGCAGGTCTATGTCATCGATCGAGGCACAGCCACCGGCAACCACCACCTGGTCCACGGTGCGGACCTGGCTGGAGGAGTAGAAGAACTGCAAGGCCCTGAAGATTTCCTGGGCCATGGCATCCATGAAGGGCCGCAGGACCTCGGGCTCATAGTTGCTCGGCAGCCCTCCCTGCTTCTTGCGCATGCCGGCTTCCTCGTAGGAAAGCCCGTAACGGCGCTGAATCTCATCGGTCAGCAGACGCCCGCCAAACAGTTGCTCGCGACTGTAGATGGTCTTGCCATTCTCGAGCACGCTGAGGGTGGAGGTGCTGGCACCCACATCGGTCACCGCGATGATGCGCGCGTCCGGGAACTGGGGAGCAACCAGTTCCATGGCATTCTCGAGCGCGAAAGCCTCCACATCCACGATGCGCGGGCGCAGCCCGGCGACCTGCAGCGCAGTGACCCTGGCCTCGACGTTCTCGCTGCGGGACGCCGCCAGCATGATGTCAATCTTGTCCGTCGACCCCGGGGTCGGTCCAATCACCGAGAAATCGAGATTGATTTCGTCCATCGAGTACGGGATGTACTGATCTGCCTCGATCTGGATGCGCCCCTCCAGCTCCTCGTCGCTCAGATCAGCGGGCATGGAGATGACCTTGGTGATGACGGACGAACCCGCCACCGCGCAGGCTGCGTCGCGCGTGCGCGTGCCTGACTTGCGGACTGCACGCTCTATGGCCTCGCCGACCAGTTGAGCATCCGTGATATTCTTTTCGCTCACGGAGTTGGGCGGGAGGGGTTCCACCGCGTAGCTCTCCACCCGGTAGCGGCCGCCCACCATCGCCAGTTCGAGCAGCTTGACGGAGGTCGAGCTGATGTCGATGCCTAGCAGCGGAACATTTTTGCGCCGGAAAAGTGCCACGGGGACTCCCAGTCAACCCTTTGATTCAATGGGGCTGTAAGGCGCTCTAGCGCCATCAGGCCCCGGGATTCTGGGCCGAATATAGCCAAGCCCCCCATCAAACACAAATGTTTTCGACATATTTTTTCAATACAAAACCGGGTGTTAGGCGAGCAATCTCAAGTAGATTTGCGAGCATCTGGTAACTTCCGAGCGACGGCGATACCAGATGTTGCGACTCGTCTCCTTCGGTTTGCTGCTTTGCCTGTTACTGGCCGCCGCGCTCGTGGCCGGTGTGGCCGCGTGGATCGTGCCCCAGCTGCCGTCCACGGAAAGACTGCAGGAAGTCCGCTTCCAGACCCCGCTCAAGGTTTACACCCAGGACGGCAAACTGGTGGCCGAATTCGGGGAAAAACGCCGGGAACCCGTGGCTTTCGACGAGGTACCGCTGCAGGTGCGTCAGGCCTTCCTCGCCGCCGAGGACGACAGGTTCTACCAACACCCCGGCGTGGACTGGATGGCGCTGACGAGGGCCGCCATGGCACTGATGGTCTCCGGGGAGCGATCCCAAGGCGGCAGCACGATTACCATGCAAGTGGCGAGGAATTTCTTCCTGACCCGGGAGAAAACCTACCAGCGAAAACTCACAGAGATAGCCTTGTCGTTCAGGATTGAGCAGGAGCTCTCAAAAAATGAGATTTTTGAGCTCTACCTCAACAAGATTTTCCTGGGACACCGGGCCTATGGCGTGGCTGCTGCGGCACAGGTCTATTACGGCAAACCGCTCTCGGCACTGACTCTCGCCGAGGCCGCGATGATCGCTGGCCTGCCGAAGGCACCCTCGAGACTCAATCCCATTGCTGCGCCCGACGCTGCCCGTGCCCGTCGGCACTATGTCCTCTCGCGCATGCGGGAGCTCGCCTTCATCAGCGACGCGGAGTTCATGGCGGCGGACGCGGAGCCTTTGCCGGAGCGGATACACGGCCAGCCGGCGGAGGTCTCGGCACCGCATGCGGCCGAGATGGTGCGTGAGGAACTCGTCCAACGCTTCGGGGATAGTGCCTACACGAAAGGTCTCCGCGCCTACACGACCGTGGACAGTCGTGCGCAGTTGGCGGCTGACGAGGCCCTGCGCACGGCCTTGGACATCTACGACCGCAGGCATGGCTACCGCGGCCCCGAGGCGCATCTGGATCTGACCGGCGTTCCCCGGGAACGCTGGCATACCCTGCTATACCGATATCGCAACTCAGGGCTCCTGCGTGCAGCCTTGGTCACCGAGGTCCGGGCGCAGGACATCACGGTGCTGGACGCGGAAGATACGCAACGGCAAATCGCCTGGGACGGTCTGCTTTGGGCCAGAAAGTTCATCGCCTCCGACAGTATCGGTCGGGCACCGGCACAGGCCTCCGATCTGGTGAAGGTCGGCGACGTCGTGAGGATCTCGCCCCGTGCCAACAGGGAGGGCCAACCCGAACCCGAGGCAGAAACCTGGCGGCTTGCGCAGTTGCCTCTGGTGGAAGGTGCGCTGGTCGCGCTCGATCCGTCCAACGGGGCCATCCTTGCCCTGGTCGGTGGCTATGACTTCGAGCGCAGCAAGTTCAACCGGGTCACCCAGGCACTGCGGCAACCGGGATCCAATTTCAAACCCTTCATCTACTCGGCGGCGCTGAACCGCGGTTACACGCCGGCCACCCTGGTTAACGATGCGCCCATCGTGTTCGAAACTCCGGGACTGGAGGGCGCCTGGAGGCCGGAAAACTATTCCGGGACCTACTACGGGCCAACGCCGCTGAGAGAGGCGCTGGCACATTCGCGCAATCTGGTTTCGATACGCATGATGCGTGACATGGGAATC
The DNA here is from genome assembly GCA_039800485.1 of Pseudomonadota bacterium. GTDB lineage: Bacteria > Pseudomonadota > Gammaproteobacteria > CAIKBL01. Next base: position 6,385 of record JBDLQR010000214.1, on the reverse strand, counting down.
GAGCAGACCCTCATGCATGTGGCGCGCTTTGGTTTTGACCCGGAACGCCTGCCAAACAATCTCTCGCTGTCCCTCGGGACCGGTGAACTCACACCCCTGCAGCTTGCCCGGGGTTATGCCGTGTTCGCCAACGGTGGCTTCCTGATCGAGCCTCATATCCTGCAGCGTGTGGAGGATCCGGCGGGCAAGGTGCTCCTCACGGCGACGCCCGCGATCGCCTGCGCAAGTTGTGAAACAGCGGGTGGGGATGAGGATGAGGAACCTGCGGATCTCGCCGCCCTCATCGAGGCCGAAAGCACCGCCGCCGCGCCACGGGCACCGCGCGTGCTGGATGCCCAGAACGCCTGGCTGATGTATTCGATGATGAAGGACGTGATCACCCGCGGGACCGCGCGGCGTGCGCTTTCTCTGGGCCGCAGCGATCTGGCGGGCAAGACCGGGACCACCAATGATCTGAAGGACGCCTGGTTCTCGGGCTTCAACGCCCGGGTGGTGAGCACGGCCTGGGTAGGCTATGACGATTCGAAGACCCTGGGACCTCTGGAAACAGGCGCGCGCACTGCGCTTCCCATGTGGATTGATTTCATGCGCAGCGTGCTGGCTGAAACCCCGCCCGCTGAACTGCCACTCCCTGCGGGTCTGGTGACGGTGCGCACGGGCTCCTCGGAAGCCGCGAGTTACGAAACCTTCCGTGCCGAGGATGTGCCCCGCAACGCGCCCGGGCAACGTGCCCCGCTGGAGCAGCCTCAGCCACCGCCCCGCGCCGTGGAGCAGCTGTTTTGAAGCGGCGAGGGAGTGAGACCCGGGGCCAGCGCCAAGCCACGCACAGCCACCAGGAACTTGCCCAACTCGCCGCTCGAATGCTGGTGAGGGGCGAGGCGCGGGATTTTCGGGAGGCGCGGGAGAAATCCGCCGCGGCCCTGGGCTTGCACGGGGGCGACGCCGCCTTCGAAGGCATCACGCTGCTGCAGGCTGTCATCGACTATCAGAGCCTGTTTGACCGCAGCGAACTGCCGGCACGCAACCGGCGACTGCGCACGGCAGCACTCGAGGCGATGAAATTCCTGCGCGCCTTTACACCAAGATTGCATGGTCCGGTGCTGTTCGGCACCACGTTCGCGCATACCCCCGTGGGCCTTTACCTCTTCGACGACGAGATCGAGCACGTCACGCGTTTCCTGCTGCAACACAAAGTGCCCTTTGATCTGCGCACACCGGCTGCTCGGCGTGGCCGCGAGGCCGGTTGGCCGATCTTCGACTGTCATCGAGACGGCGTGGATTTCGAATTGAGCGTGTTGCCTGTCGCTCGGCTGCGGCAAGCGCCGCAGTCCCGCCTCACTGGAGCACCCGCGCTGTCCCTGGACGAAAGCGCCCTGGCGCAGCGGCTCGCGGAGGCCCCCGGAAGCTACTGGCTCGACGACCTGCCTGTGCTGCTGCCCATCGGCCTCCCGGAACCGGACCGTTGAGCGAGCCGGGCACGCGCATCCTGCGCGTGGCGGTCCTCAGCCCGCTGCGTTCATTTTTCGACTACCTGCCGGCAGAGTCAGAGCCCTCCGCACCGATCGCCGCAGGTTGCCGGGTGAGGGTGCCTCTGGGGCGCAGTGAACGCATCGGTGTAGTCGTGCGCGACTGCGCACCCGGCGACGATGCCGTGCGCGGGGATCTCAAGCCTGTGCGGGCAGTGCTGGACGCCGAGCCGGTCATCGATGCGTCACTGATGGCGCTCGCCTTGTGGGCAATCCACTACTACCACTGCCCACCCGGAGAGGTCTTCGAGGCACTGCTTCCCGCAGAGCTGAGACGCGGAGAACCCCCTCGACAAACCCGCGAGCCTGCGTGGCAACTGACGCCCGCCGGAGCGGCTGCCCTGCAGGGCGGTGAGCGGCTGGGCCCGCGGCAACGCGAATTGTTGGAATCAGCGCGGACGGGCGCAATCTCCCGCGCGGCCTTGGCTGACCTGAACGCGAACATGCGCGTCCTGCGCGACCTGGAACGTCGTGGCTGGCTGATACCGGCCGCAGAGGATTCAGCACCACAGCCTGCGGTCGTGGATGCTGCGCGATTTCTCCCGCTGAACCCGGGGCAATCCGAGGCTTGCGCGAGGATCAGCGACGGTCTCGACGCCTTCGGAGTCCATCTGCTGCATGGCGTCACGGGCAGCGGCAAGACCGAAATCTACCTGCACCTCGCACGCGAAGTGATTGCGCGGGGTGGTCAGGTTCTGGTGCTGGTGCCAGAAATCGGCCTGACAGAGCAGATAGTGCGGCGTTTTGCCGACCGCTTCGGGGCGATGGTCGGCCTGGTCCATTCCGAACTTTCCGAACGTGCACGCGCGCTCGAATGGCAGCGGTGCAGAACAGGCGAAATACGGATCCTGCTCGGAACACGCTCTGCAGTGTGGATGCCGCTGCCCCGGTTGGCCCTGGTGGTGGTGGACGAAGAGCACGATGCTTCCTTCAAGCAACAGGAAGGTTTCCGCTACTCGGCGCGTGATGTTGCGGTGATGCGCGCGCGCCGGCTGAACATCCCTGTCGTGCTGGGTTCCGCAACCCCTTCCCTGGAGTCGCTCGCCAACTGCGATCGCGGCAAATATGCCTATCTACCGCTGGGCGAACGCGCCGGTGGCGCGAGCCTGCCCAGCATCCGTGTGCTCGACATCCGGGGGATGCGGCTGTCCTCGGGGATCAGCGACCCCCTGCGTCGCGCCATCCTCGAACGGGCGGAGAGAGGCGAGCAAACCCTGCTGTTCCTCAATCGACGCGGCTTCGCGCCGGTGGTGCTGTGTCACGCCTGCGGCTGGATCGCCGGCTGTCCCCGCTGTGATTCACGCCTGGTGCTGCATCAGGAGCAGGAGCGGCTGCGCTGCCATCACTGTGGTTTCGAACGCCGCACGGATGCCGTGCTGCCCGGACATCCCTGCGGGAGACTGGAGACCTACGCAGGTGTGGGCATCGGTACCGAACAACTGGAGGGGGCCCTGGAGGGAATCTTCCCGGGCCTGAGGATATTGCGCATCGATCGCGACGCCATGCGGCACAAGGGCGATCTCGAACGGGCGTTCGCGCGCATCCGACAGCGCGAGGTTGACCTGCTGATAGGCACCCAGATGATTGCCAAGGGACATGACTTCGCGCATGTCACCCTGGTCGGCATCGTGGATGGTGACAGCGGGCTTCTGGCGCGGGATTTCCGGGCCGAGGAACGCTTCATGCAAACCGTCCTGCAGGTCGCTGGCCGGGCCGGGCGTGGCGAGCAGGCGGGGGAAGTCCTCATTCAGAGTCATCATCCGGAACATCCCGTATTCGGATTCCTGCGCACCGCCGACTACCGCGGATTCGCCGTTCGCGCGCTGGCCGAGCGGACCGAAGCAGAGATGCCTCCGCACACCGCCCTCGCCATGTTGAGAGCCGAGGCCCCGGCACGGGAAACGCCACAGGACTTTCTGCGCGAACTGGCGGACTGGCTGCGGAAGGAACTGCCTCAGGCCGTGTTCATCGGTGGGCCGGTACCCGCCCTGATGGAACGGAAAGTGGGCCGCTATCGCGCAAACTTGTTGCTGTCCTGCGCCGACAGAGGCCTGCTCTCGGCGGCGCTGGAGACGGCGCTCGCGAAGATTCGGACGCTGCCCCTGGCCCGGCGCGTGCGCTGGCATCTCGATGTCGATGCCCAGGAAACGGGCTGAAGCGGGGCGGGTGTTCTGGGTTCCGGGATTCAAGAGCGGAGCAAACGCTGGTAGTGTTGCCGCCCTTCCGCCCCCCCAATCCAGAGGCCCTCGAGTTGCCCGGTGGCGCGGAAACCTCCCTCCCAAGCCGTCGCGAGTGAATCCAGCGTGAAGGAACATCTCAGATCCCTGGTCGAAAATGCCCTCTCACGCCTGGCAGCCGCGGGTTCGCTCGCGTTGCCCGAGGCGGTGCCCCCGGTTGCGATTGATCCTCCACGCAACCCGGCGCACGGGGATTTCTCCAGCAACATCGGTCTGCTGCTGGCCAAGTCCTGTGGCATGTCCCCTGTGGCAGTGGCTGAAGCCATCGTATCGGCAATCGGTGAGGACGCCGGCATCGAGAGGCTGGAGGTGGTTCCGCCCGGCTTCATCAATTTTCATCTGCGGCAGACCGCCATCCTCGGAATCGTGGAAACACTCCTGCGCGCCCCGGAAACCTGCGGCCGGTCCAATCGCGGGGCCGGTCGTCGCGTCCAGGTGGAATTCGTGTCCGCCAACCCGACAGGGCCTCTCCATGTGGGGCACGGCCGCGGGGCAGCCTACGGCGCGGCCCTCTCCAATCTGCTGCGCGCAGCGGGTTTCGAGGTCTGCACCGAGTACTACGTGAATGATGCCGGGCGCCAGATGGATATCCTCGCGCTCAGTGTGTGGTTGCGTTATCTCGCACAGGCCGGCGTGGAGCTCGAGTTCCCGGGCAACGGTTACCGCGGTGATTACATCGTCGACATTGCCGCAGAGCTTGCCGAACGCTTCGGGGATCGCTTCCAGCGAGCCACCCTGTCAGCGCTCGCGCCCACTCCCGAAGGGGACGATGAAGGCGCACTCGATGCCCGCATCGCCCAGTGCCGCGCGGCACTCGGTGAGGCCGACTACCGTTCACTGCATGGCTTTGCCTGCCAGTCGATTCTGGCGGGCATACGGTCCGACCTGAAAATGTTCGGCGTGGAATTCGACGAGTGGTATTCGGAGCACAGCCTGGTCGAGCGGGGGCGCCTGGATCAAGCACTCGCCAGCCTGCGTGCGAGTGGCCACGTGTACACCGCGGGCGGTGCTGAGTGGTTTCGCTCGACTACCTTTGGCGATGAAAAAGACCGCGTGCTGGTGCGCGAGAATGGCGCGCCGACCTACTTCGCCTCCGATGTTGCCTATCACGCGGACAAATACCAGCGAGGATTCACCCAGATCATCAACATCTGGGGCGCAGATCACCACGGCTACATTCCGCGCGTCAAAGCCAGCCTGAATGCACTGGGTCTCGACGCTACCCGCCTCGAGGTACTGCTGGTGCAGTTCGCGAGCCTGTTCCGCGGGGGCGAGAAAGTGCACATGTCCACCCGTTCCGGTCAGTTCGTCACCTTGAAGGAACTGATGGAAGAGGTGGGGGTTGATGCCGCCCGCTACTTCTACACCAGCCGGCGTTCGGACCAGCACCTCGATTTTGATCTGGATCTGGCCAAGGCACAAAGCCAGGACAATCCCGTGTATTACCTGCAATACGCTCACGCAAGAATCTGCAGCGTATTCCGGCAGATTGCCCAGTCCCGCGGGCAGTGCGAAGCGCTCGATGGCCTGCCCCACCTGATGTTGCTCGCGGAAAAGCGTGAGCATCACCTGGCCGGGCTTCTGACCCGCTATGCGGACACGGTCGCTTCCGCTGCAGAACAACGCGAGCCCCATGCCATCGCGAATTTCCTGCGGGAGCTCGCAACGGAGTACCACGCGTACTACAACGCGCACAAAATCAATGTCGACGAGGCCCCGCTCCGCCAGGCACGCGTCGCCCTGTGTGCAGCCATCCGGTTGGTCTTCGCTCACGGGCTGGCCTTGCTGGGGGTCACGGCTCCCGAGGAAATGTGATGGCGAAGGATTACAAGAAAGAGCCACGCAAGGTGCAGCCAGCCCGTACCCCGGGGAGCTGGATGTCATTCCTGACCGGTCTCGGGATAGGTCTGGCCTGCACGGCACTCACGTGGTTCTGGTTCCAGCAGCCGGCGCAGATGCGTGCCCCGGCGCCCCCTTCGGTTGAACTGCCCGCGGCGCCGGCACCAGCCCAACAGCCCGTAGCGCAGGAACCGCCACCACCGCCAGAAACCCCGGTGACCCGTCCCACGTTTGACTTCTACACCATCCTGCCCGAGATCGAAGTCAAGATTCCGGACAGCGAGGTGCCCTCTGCGGAGGAATCTGCGGCACCCCCGACCGAGGAGAAACCCGCAGAGTCTGCGCAGAGCGCGGGCAGCTATGTGCTGCAGGTGGCTTCCTTCCAGTCAAGGGAGGATGCCGAGCAGTCCAAGGCCATGCTCGCCCTGCAAGGCGTGCAGGCCAATATTCACCAGGTGGGCATCAACGGACAGAACTGGTTCAGGGTGCACGTAGGCCCTTACGGCGACCTGACGCAAGCTCAACAGACCCGCAGCAGGCTCGACCAGCTGGGTTTCAAGGCCATTGTGCTCAAGGTTGGCGGCGGCTGATCAGCGTGTGGGTGCGGGCTCGGTGCCCAGACGGCGCAGGTTCTGCTCGGCCCTGGCAAAGAAGCCGTTGCTCTCGCCCTGCCTGAATTCGCGCGTGAGCGAGATCCGCTCGTTGAGGTAAGGGGCCAGCACTTCCTGGGTGCGGCTACACCAGTCCGACCACCCGGCGCGACGGCCGTACAGCAGCGCGACC
>JBDLQR010000213.1:0-8125 GCA_039800485.1 Pseudomonadota bacterium | reverse complement strand
CCCGGCAACACGCCGGCCCATGCGCGGAGCGTCACGGCACCAGCCGCTGCATGGTCTTGCGGATACGGGGCTCCTGCGGATTTTCCTGCAGCACGCTGTCCCAGATCGCGCGCGCCTCGGCTTGTCGGCCCAGGACCCACAGCACTTCGCCGAGATGCGCGACCACTTCGGGATCATTCTTGAGTGCACGGGCCTGCTCGAGAAAGGGCAGAGCCTCCTCCGGTTTGCCCAGCCGGAAGAGCACCCAGCCCATGCTGTCCAGCACGTAGAAGCTGTCCGGGGTGATGGCGAGTGCACGCGCGATGAACTCGCGCGCCTCCTCCAGACGACCGGTGCGATCAGCCAAGGTATAGCCCAGGGCATTGAGGGCTTCTGCGTTTTCAGGCTCCTGCGCAATGATTTCCCGCAGATCGGCCTCCAGCACCTCCAGCTTGTTCATGCGTTCTGCCAGCATGGCCCGGCTGTAGAGGAGCGTGCTGTCGAAGGTGCCGTTCAGTGAACGATCGAAGAGCGCCATGGCTTCTTCCAGGCGCTCGTTGTTGATGAGGATCTCGGCTTCGACCAGCACGCGCTGGCGTGCCTGTTCTTCATCCGCAGGTTCGAGGGCCGCGAGCGTGGCGAGCGCTGCGTCCGGCTTCTTGTCAGCACCCTGCAGGATGGCGATGCGCAGCTGCGCCTGGTAGTAGCTGTCGCCCTCGGGCACCCGTGCATACTCGGCCAGGGCGAGCTCGGGCTGTTCGCGCATTTCGGCGATCTGCCCGAGATAGAAATGCGCGCTGCCAGCGTAATCCACATGGTCACGCAGCTTGCCGAAGCGCGCCTCAGCCTCGTCCAGACGTTTGGTCTCGATGCCGAGCAAACCGAGGGCGAAGGCTACTTCGGCGTTGCCCGGCTGCTGGCGATCGAGGCGCAAGAATTCTTCACGTGCCTGATCGAAGCGTGTGCTCTCGGCCAGGAAACGGGCATACAACAGGCGGAGCGGAAATTCGTCCGGGGTACGCGCGAGCGCCTTGGCGAGAAAATCCATCGCCACCTCACGCTTGCCCTCGCGCTGCAGAGCAGTGACATAGGCCAGTGCGATGGCAGGCTTGATGTCCACTTTCTCGACCAGCTGATCCATGGCGCGTCGGGAGGACTCCAGATCATCCGCGCGCAATGCGAGCACCGCATAGAGCAGCAGCGCATCCGTCTCGCTGACCCGGTCGGCGATCAGTCTTTCCATCACCGCCAGCGCCGTGGCCTTGTCCTCCTCGCGTCCGAGCAGGCTTGCCACGGTGCGAAGCTTCACGTCATCGGGCGAACGGTCATGGTCAAGGAAGTATTCGAGATGGACCACCGCCGGCTCGACTTCGCCCGCGCGCACATGCAGCGTCGCTGCAAGCTGGCGGGCATCCAGATTCCCGGGTGCCAGCAGCACCCAGCGCCGCGCCGCGACCAGCGCTGCGGCATTGTCCTCGGCAAAGAGCGCAATGCGGGTGGCGCGCTCAGCCACGGCGGGATCGCGGGTCGTGGCGGCCAGTTTGGCGTACTGGTCGACAGCATAGGGAAACTGCTCGCGCTGGCCCGCAAACTCGGCACTCAGGACCTTGAACAGGGGATCTGCCTCCAGAGCCTCTGTGCTCAGTGGTGCGCGTTCAAACTGCAGGAGATCCTCCGCGGGGGGGCTGCCTGCTGTCTCGACAGTCTTCGGGGCAGCAGGTGCCGTGACAGAAATCGGCGCGGACACGGGCGCCGTGGACGCACAGGCGCCCAGCAAAGACGCCGCGCCCGCTATGAGCAGCAAGTGCCGAGGTCTCGAGTGGTGCAGACGCATGACTGGGTGTTGGTTCCTTGGGCGGGCTTGCTGCGGGTCAGTTCCCGCGTCCTGCGCTAGACTATACCGCAGCCGGTCGGGGCCCGCCGTGCCCACCGTATGCAATCAGTCACCCAGGAATATCTGCCTCCCCGGGCATCTCCTCGCAGTCCCCGCAAGGATGGCGCACACATGCCACCCGGAGTGACACGCCGGAGTACGCCAGGTTCATCCCATGAAAGAAAGTCTGCTCCGGAAACTTGACCTGCTGCACGCGCGCCGGGAGGAACTGGATGCCCTGCTCTCGGCCCCCGAGATCATCAGCAGCCAGGACCGCTTCCGGGGGTTCTCGCGCGAGCGCGCGGAAATCGAACCGGTAGTCGAACACTATGCCCGCTATCGTCAGGCGCTGTCTGACCTCGCCAGTGCCGAGGGAATGCTGCAGGAGGAAGATCCCGAACTGCGCGCGCTGGCGGACGAGGAAATCGGTACCTGCCGCGGGCGCCTCGTGGTGCTGGAAAGCGAAATCAACCAGCTGCTCATTCCGCGCGACCCCGCTGACGATGCCAACATCTTTCTCGAAATCCGCGCCGGCACCGGTGGTGATGAAGCCGGGCTGTTCGCAGGCGACCTGCTGCGGATGTACAGCAAGTACGCCGAACGTCGCGGCTGGCAGGTTGAAATCCTCAGCAGCAACCAGAGTGAGCTTGGCGGGTACAAGGAAGTGATCGCGCGCGTGATCGGTCACGGCGCCTATTCGGTGCTCAAGTTCGAGTCCGGCGCCCATCGGGTGCAGCGCGTACCGGCCACGGAGTCGCAAGGCCGTATCCACACTTCCGCCTGCACGGTTGCCATCCTGCCGGAAGCGGATGAAATCACCGACATTGATATCAACCCGGCAGATCTCAAGGTCGATACCTTCCGCGCCTCAGGAGCCGGGGGTCAGCACGTCAACAAGACCGATTCGGCCATCCGCATCACGCACTTGCCGACCGGGGTGGTGGTGGAATGCCAGGACGAACGCTCGCAGCACAAGAACCGGGCACGGGCGCTCAGCCTGCTCAAGGCGCGCTTGCTGCAAACCGAGCGCGACAAGCAGACCGCCCAGCAAGCACAGAATCGACGCAACCTGGTGGGCTCTGGTGACCGCTCCGAGCGTATCCGCACCTACAACTTCCCGCAGGGCCGGGTGACGGATCACCGCATCAACCTCACGGTCTACAAGCTGGAGGAGATTCTCGAAGGCGATCTCGATCCCATCGTCGGCCCCTTGCTCGCGGAGCATCAGGCCGATCTGATGGCTCAGATGTCCGATGCGTGAAGAGGCCACCGTGCAGTCATTGCTGCGCGAAGGCCATGCCGCATTGTCCGCTCTCGACAGCGCGCGACTCGATGCGGACTTGCTGCTGGGTCACATACTCGGCTGCAGCCGGGTGGATCTGATCTGTAGGCGGGAAGCCCAGGTGCCCGCTGCGCTTGCTGCGCGCTATCGCTCGCTCCTGGCGGGGCGCGTCGAGGGTCGCCCCATGGCCTATCTGTTGGGGCATCAGGAGTTCTGGTCGCTGGACCTTGCGGTTTCAGAGGCGGTGCTCGTGCCGCGTCCGGAGACCGAGTTGCTGGTGAGCCTGGCCTTGGCGCACTGCCCGGCTGACCGGCCCAGCAGGGTGCTGGATCTAGGCACCGGCAGTGGCGCCATCGCCCTCGCCGTTGCAAGCGAGCGACCCCAGGCGACGGTCGTGGCGTTGGATCGCTCGGCCGCGGCGGTGGCCCAGGCTGAGGCCAACCGCGCGCGGCTCGGTCTCGACAACGTGAGCTGCAGGACGGGAGACTGGCTCAAGGGCATCTCGCAAACTTTTGACCTCATCGTGAGCAATCCGCCGTACATCGAAGAAGGTGACCCGGTACTGGCAGGCCCGGGACTCTGCTTCGAACCGAGGTCGGCACTGGTGGCAGGTGCCGATGGCCTGGCTGATTTGCGTATCATCGCGACCGCTGCGGGTGAGCGGCTCCTGCCCGGAGGCTGGCTGTTGCTGGAACACGGGGCCCGGCAGGGAGCTGCCGTGCGCGAGCTGCTGGCGCAAGCCGGCTTCACCTGCATTTCCACCACACGCGATCTGGCAGACCATGAGCGCGTGACCCAGGGCCAGAAAGAGGCGAGCTGCCATGGATGATGAGACGCTGTTGCGCTACAGCCGGCAGATTCTGCTGCCGGAGATCGACATCGACGGCCAACAGAAGCTGCTGGACGGCAGTGCCGCCATCTTCGGGCTCGGCGGCCTGGGCTCGCCGGTGGCCCTGTACCTGGCCGCGGCGGGCGTAGGTCGCCTGGTGCTGGTCGATTTCGATGAAGTGGAGCTGTCCAACCTGCAACGGCAGATCATCCACGAGACCGCGGATCTCGGCCGGCCCAAGGTGGAGTCGGCCCGCGACAGCATGCTGAGGCTGAATCCCGGGGTGAAGGTGGAGACTGTACCCCGTGCCCTGGAGGGCGAAGCACTGGACCAGGTGGTCGCAGGCGTCGACGTGGTTGTGGATTGCACCGACAACTTCGCCATCCGCTTCGCGCTCAACGAGGCCTGCCACCGCGCGCGCAAGCCGCTGGTCTCCGGCGCGGCCATCCGTTTCGAGGGCCAGATCAGTGTCTACTTCCCGGGCCAGGGGGACAGCCCCTGCTACCGCTGCCTTTACAACGACGGGGGCGGCGCCAATGAAACCTGCACCCAGACGGGGGTCGTCGCCCCGCTGCTGGGGATTGTCGGCAGCGTGCAGGCTTTCGAGACCCTGAAGGTACTCATGAACATCGGCACCGTGCTCAAGGGGCGACTGCTGTTGCTCGATGCCCTCAACATGGAGTGGCACTCCATGCGCTTCCAGCGCGACCCGGCCTGCCCGGTCTGTGGTGAGCGCTGAAACCCCGCCTGGTCCCGTACTGGACGCCCATCAGGATTCCGATTACAACTTGCAGCCATGAAGACCCTCCGATTGCTTGCGCTCGTCGCACTGACGGGCCTTGTTTGCGCCCCGCTCTCTGCCGCCGAGAACGCCTTCGTCATCGACAAGCTCCTCGTCGGCATTCATGAGACCGAAGATCTCACCAGTGCCATCGTCAAGGTGCTGCCGACCGGCAGCAAGCTCGAGGTCATGGTGCGCAAGAGTGAGAAGGCCCAGGTCAAGGACGCGGATGGCATCGTGGGCTGGGTGGATGCGGCTTATCTCATGCCCGAACCGCCCGCCGCAGCCCAGCTCGAACAGCTCAAGCGGGACAAGGAAGCGCTGGCAGACCGTCTCAAGGCGCTGGAGTCGGGCAAGGCCAAGCCTGGCGACGACGGTGGACGCATCGATGCCCTCACCAACGAGAACACGGATCTGAAGAGCCAGCTCTCGGCCCAGAAACTCAAGACCAGCGAACTGGAGACGGAAGTCTCCGCCCTGCGCAAGGCAGCCACTTCTGCCGCGGGGAGTGGTGAAGGATCCATGGACGCCGAGCTGCGCAAAGCCAACCTCGAACTCACGGAGTCGCTGGAAGAGGCGGAAGAAAAAATCGAGGAGCTGGAGGACGAGCTCTCCGGCGGCAGCGGGATTGACCAGGTGACAGCCGGGGCGAGCGGATTCTCCCCCCTCCTCGGCGGTGCCCTTCTGGTGTTGCTGATCGCGAGTTTCCTCGGCGGCGTGTTCCTGATGGATCACCTCAATCGACGCCGTCATGGCGGTTTCCGGGTCTGAGCAAAGACACGCACGTGCGCGTTGCCAGCTGGAACGTCAATTCGCTGCGCGCACGGCTGGAGCACGTCACGCGCTGGCTGGCGGAGGACTCACCGGACTTCCTCGCGCTGCAGGAAACCAAGGTCGAGGACACCCTGTTCCCTCGCACTGAACTCGAAGCCCTCGGCTACCATGTCACTTTTGCAGGCCAGAAGACCTATAACGGCGTCGCCATCCTCAGCCGCGAAACGCCCCGTCAGGTGGTGACGGACAATCCGCACTTCGACGATGCCCAGCGCCGCATCCTTGGTGTCGAGTTCGAGGATTTCTTCCTCCTCGATGTGTACGTGCCGAATGGGTCGGAAGTAGGCTCCGAGAAATACCAGTACAAGCTTGCCTGGCTCGAAGCGCTGCGGAGCTGGCTGGCCGAGTTGCTGCAGACCTATCCGCGCCTGCTGCTGGTAGGCGACTTCAACATCGCACCGGATGATCGCGATGTGCATGATCCCGCGGCCTGGCACGAAAAAATCCTTTGCAGCACCCCGGAGCGCGCTGCATTCCGCCAGTTTCTGGATCTGGGACTGTGTGACACTTTCCGCCAGCACGAGTCAGAAGCCGGACACTTCTCCTGGTGGGACTATCGGGCCGGGGGCTTTCGGCGCAACCAGGGTCTGCGTATCGATCTCATCCTGGCCTCATCTCCTCTCGCCGAGCGCTGCCAGGCGAGCAACATCCAACGCACGCCGCGAACCTGGGAAAAACCCTCCGACCATGCGCCAGTCATGGCGCACTTCCGCTGAGTTCTGATTGAGTTCTGATCGGATTGCGTGCGCACGCGCGCGCGGATTTCACATTTGATTGCAGGTGCGGCCTGTTGCACCGGAGCGGTCACAGCCAGAATCGGGCTTCCTCCGGAGCGCCTCCATGCAAGCCCACATCCGCACACCCTTTCCTTTTGCCCTGTGGGCTGAACTCGCTCGCCGGGATCCCGAAGCCTTCGAGGCCAGCCGCCGCGAGATGCTCGAGAACCTGGTCGCGTGTGCCGCACCGGACCGTCAGGACCGGCTACGGGCAGTGCAGTGGCAGCTCGACCAGCTGCGCCGACGCGCGGGGAATCCACGGCAGGCCTGTGATGCGCTGGCATCGCGTCTGTGGGAGCGGACCACGGGCCGTGAGGGGCTGATGGCGCGCCTCAGCGGACAGGCCCAAGCACGGATTTCTGCATCCCTGTTGCCGTTTCCAGGAGGGCGCGTGCCGCGGGACAAGGGCCAGCCAAACCCCGGGGAACCCTCAGACTGATCCCGGCAGCTTGAATTTGCAGGGGTCTGCGGCTAGCATTCCGGCCCCTTGCATTTCCAACGAGCCCGCAGGCAGCGCCCATGAAAGCAGACATCCATCCCGCCTATCACGATATCAACGTGGTCTGTAGCTGCGGCAACACCTTCACTACCCGCTCGACCCTCAAGAGTGAGGCGTTGGCTGTAGACGTGTGCTCCGCCTGCCATCCCTTCTACACCGGCCAGCAGAAGATCGTCGATACCGCTGGCCGCGTGGACAAGTTCCGCCGCAAGTACGGCGTCTGATCGCGGTCGGGTCTCCACCCGACCGAAAAATTTTTTGCACTGCGTGAACCTCGTGGGAACCAATCCCGCGAGGCCCGGGTCTATGTGATCACGTTCTTTGAGCGTCCCTGCCACCCCCCCTCCCAGGCAGGGTTGACGGCACTCCCCCAGTGCTGTCGTGATACGGGCCCCGGCTCTCCCCCCAAACCCGAAAGCCGGGGCCCTCTTTTTTTCCCTGCTCAGGCTTCCGGCATGTCGTCCCTGAAGAGCACATTCACACGACGGTTGTGCTTGCCCTTGTTCTCGATCTTGCCGAGCCGCACGTTACCGATTTCGCCCGTACGCGCCACGTGCGTGCCACCGCAGGGCTGTAGATCGACGGCATCTATCTCTACCAGGCGCACTCGCCCCGCTCCCATGGGTGGCGCCACCGCCAGAGTGCGCACGAGATCCATGCGCGAGCGCATGTCTTCATCCGTGATCCACTGTTCACCCACCGGGTGATCTTCGGCAATCAGGCGTTGCAGCGCGGCTTCCAGCGCCTCCTTGTCCAGGCCTTGGTCGAGATCGAAATCGAGCCGGCCCTTGTCCCGCGACAGAGCGCCCCCGGTCACCGGCGCGGGGATCAGCGCACACAAGAGATGCAGGCAAGTGTGCATGCGCATGTGGCGATGGCGGCGCTCCCAGTCCAGCTGAAGGTTCACCACCATGCCGGGCGCAAGTGCAGGTGCTGGAGTTTCCGTCAGATGCAGCAACCGCCCGTCCGCAGCGCGCACCGTGGAGACGATGGCAATACTGCCGCCATCGGGCAGCGTGAAATGTCCGGAATCTCCCGGTTGGCCACCGCCCTCGGCGTAGAACACGGTCTGGTCGAGCTCGATGCCTTCCTCGGTGGCCGCGACTATCGTCGCCGGGCATTCCTTGAGGTAGGCGTTCTCCCTGAAAAGTTCGCGTGTCGATCCCATGCTGTTCCTCACTTTTCTTGCGCGTCGGCAAGGCCCCCTTCGTACCAGGCATGCAGGCTGGCGCGCACCTCATCGATCCCCTCGTGAGTGGTGGCGGACACCAG
>JBDLQR010000212.1:0-9537 GCA_039800485.1 Pseudomonadota bacterium | reverse complement strand
ACCTGGCTCGGCTTTGGCAATCGCGGCACTTTGCGTGTGTTGCTGGAGGGGGACCCGAAGCTCTTCAATCAATACAGTCTGATACTGGTGAGCAAGGACCGTCATCCGCATGTGAAGGCAGAGGCCGCGCAGCGCTTTGTGGATTACATGACTTCAGCCGAAGGCCAGGCCGCGATTGCGGCGTTCAAGCTGGGCGGGGAGTCACCGTACAAGCCCAACTACAAGGCGAGTGTTACCAACGGCAGTGACTGAACCAGAGGAAGTGGCGCTTCGCACCGTCAGCGCCGCAACCGAAAGAGCGGGAGCTGCTGCCCGTCCGGATGCGCTTCGAACACCACTTCTACCGGCGCCGCCATCGTCACTTCGTCAGGCGCGCACTCCACCAGCCGACTGATCATGCGCAGGTCGGACTGCGCATCCAGCGCAATCTCAACCACCACATACGGCACCTTGCCGACGGCGCCCGGATGCACCGGATGGGTAATGACCGTCCAGGTGTGAATCCGGCCTGTGCCGGGGATGGTTTCCCAAGCGCAATCCTCGGCCTGGCAGTAAGTACAGATGGGCGCCGGATGCCAGCGCAGCTTTTGGCAGGCAGCGCAGCGCTGAAACCGTAGAACACCCTCGTTGCAGCCCGCCCAGAAGGGTTCTGATCCGTAATCGGGTACGGGCTTCGGAAAAGTGCTCATGCCTCCCCCCGCAGAATCATGGCCGAGGTAGGCACGGCGTTGCCCGCGGTGACAAAGGCATAACGCGCGTCCTGCACCTGGGTTCGTGCCGTACCTCTCAGCTGGCGCACAGCCTCGATGATGTTCTGCATGCCATGCAGATACCCTTCCGAGAGGTTGCCACCGCTGGTGTTGAGGGGCAGATCTCCGTGCGGCCACAGAAACCGTGAGCCATCACCGATGAAATCCTTGGCCTCTCCACGTGCACAGAACCCATATTCCTCAAGCTGCATGAGCACCATGGGCGTGAAGTGGTCGTAGAGAAACAGTACGTCGATATCGTCGTGCGAGATGCCGGCATCGGCAAACAGGCGCCGGCCTGCCACCGTTGCTTCGTTGTCGAGGGCGTCGATGTCCCGCACCATGAAGCGGTTGTTCCAACCTCCGCCGCCCAGGCCGCCCGCGGCCATGAACACCGGTTTCTGGCGCAGATCGCGCGCGCGTTCCGGGGTCGTGACGATGACAGCAGCACCGCCATCCGTTTCGAGGCAGCAATCCAGCAATCTGAGAGGATCCGAAATCATCCGTGAAGACTGGTGATCGTCGATCGTCATGGGTCGACCATGCATCATCGCATCGGGATTGAGATTGGCGTGGTGGCGGCAAGCCACTGCAATGGCGCCGAAGTGGCGGCTCTCGGTGCCGTAAAGATGCATGTGCCGACGGGCGGCAAGCGCAACCATCTGCGCCGGACTGAACAACCCGTATGGCGCGAGGTAGCTCATGGGGCCGGCTGCGGTATCCGCAACCATCGCCTGGCCGAAACGCGGGGTGCCGCGACCCGAGCGTTCATTCATGGCCCGGAATGCGATGACCGCTTTCGCCTGCCCGGTGGCAACAGCCATGGCCGCCAGCATCACCGTGCCGACCGGCCCCCCGCCCCCGCCATAAGCCACCTCACCGAAGAAGCGCAGGCTCGGTAAGCCAAGGCACCGCGCAATCTCGATCGGATCATTGTTGTCCATGGTGTACTTGGCTATGCCGTCCACATCACCGGGACCAAGGCCCGCGTCGCGCATGGCAGCGCTGATGGCTTCACAGGCGAGCTTGAGCTCGCTGCGTCCGGAGTCTTTCGAATATTCGGTATGCCCGATGCCTACGATGCAGGCGCGGTCGCTGATGGAATTCATGCGCAGGCAGTTCCTCGCCCTACCAGGGATGCACGCGCACCGGGAGCGCGCTGTAACCATGAATGATATTTGAACAGACGCGCGTGGGCGCACCCATGACCTCCACTCGGTGGAAGCGCTTCTGGATTTCCTCCCACGCGACCTGCAGCTGGAGTTCGGCAAGGCGATAGCCCACGCAATGATGAGTACCGAAGCCGAATGACAAATGCCGGCGCGGCGTTGGGCGATCGATGATGAAGGCTTCGGGGTTCGGGATTTCGCCATCGTCCCGATTGCCGGACAGATACCACAAGGCGATGCGGTCGCCCTTGCGCAGATGTGCGCCACCCAGCTCAAAATCGGTGATGGCCGTTCGAGCCATGTGCGAGATCGGGGTCTGCCAGCGGATGATCTCCGGCACCATGCTCGGAATGAGGCTCGGTGACTGACGAAGCTTTTCGTACTCTGCCGGGTACTGGTTGAGCGCCACAACGCCGCCCGTCAATGAATTGCGGGTAGTGTCGTTGCCACCCACGATGATGTTGATGAGATTACCGAGGAACTGGCCGGGATCGAGGTCCCGTGTGCCCTCCGAGTGCACCATCAGGGACAGCAGATCACCGCGCGGCGGTCCCGCGAGGCGACTCTGCCAGAGCTCCGCAAAAGTCTGGAAACAGGCTTCGAGTTCTTCGCGACGTGAATCCCAGCTCTCGACAATCCCGAAACCCGGCTCGGTGACGGCCACATCCGACCAGCGCGTGAGCAGGCGCCGTTGCTCCCAGGGAAAATCAAACAGGGTGGCGAGCACCTGGGTCGTCAATTCCACGGAGACCTTGTCCACCCAGTCGAAAGTCTCACCTACCGGCAAGGCATCGAGAATCGCGCTTGCCCGGGCGCGGATGGCGTCTTCCATCTCGCGTACGCTCGCCCGCGCGACGATAGGGGCGATGGCCTTGCGCTGGGCGGTGTGCTGGGGTGGGTCGGTCGATTGGAACATTCGCGCATCCACGCCGTGGGCGCGGAACATCTGGTCGTAACCCAGCACATGGCCGCCAAGTTCGTAGCTGGAAGACACCCGCGCATCATCCGCATTGACGGTGACGATGTCCTGGTAACGCGTGATGGACCAGTAGGGACCGTAACGGCTCTCCGCACAGTAGTGAACAGGGGCCTCCCGCCGCAGCCGCGCGAGGTAAGCGCCCGCGCGGTCTTCAGCATGCAGCCAAGGGTTGGCCACATCGATATCGGCAAGGGGGACGGTGTTGACGTCTTCCGGAGCGCGGTCGTTTTGGAACATGAGGGTTGACGGCTCCTTGTACGGGTTTGGAGGCGTGCAGAAGGGACGACTCAGCCAGCCGACAGATGCTGCCGCCGCCGCGCCGCGACAATCAACCTCTGCAGCCGCGTTCACCGGGAGTGCGCAACGGGTCCTTTCTGAGGCTGTCTGCAAATGGATGCCCATGCCGTTCTGGAGCAGGGCTGACTCACATGCAATTCAGGCTCGCTTTTCCAATATCCCCTCGGTATCTTCGGGGCGTTACTTGCTTGCATCGCAATCGGCAGCCCTCGTGCGCCAAACCCGGCAACCCTGCGTGGAGAGCACCATGAATCCCTATCGATATCTGAAGGCCTTGGCATGGTCAGGACCGATACTACTGGTGGGCACCATCCTCTGCTGGGGCGTACTGGGCCATAACATCCCGCCCTATTCCACCGCGCTCGAAGCAGAGGCGCTTGCTGCCCTGGTCCGCGAGCAGGCGCTCTCCATTCGCATCGGGATGGTGCTGCAAATGCCGGTTTCGGTTTTTTACTTCGTGTGGGGCGTGGTCATCAGCAAAGTGATGCAGACGCTCGAGCGCGACAATGACGTGCTGTCCACACTCCAGCTGTGGGGTGCCGGTTTCACGACGCTGGTGCTGGTGATTCCCTGCGCGGCCTGGCTGACGGTGGCCTATCGGCCGGACATCATGGAGCCCCGCATGCTCCAGATGTTCCATGATTTTGGCTGGTTTTTCTTTGATGTCGCTTACTCACTGACCACCATGCAGTTCCTGGCCATCGGCATCTGCTTTCTCTCTGACGAGCGGGAAGAGCCGCTCGTGGCAGCTTGGGTGTGCTGGTTCGTGATGTTCGTGGGCGTGAGTTTCGCGCTGCTGTCGCTAATGCCACTCGTTTATGACGGACCGTTTTCGCGGGCCGGCCTGCTCAACTTCTGGGTCGAGTTCACGCTGTTCTTCCTGATGATGCTTGTCTTCTCAATCGCGCTTTTCAAAGCCATCAACAAACTGGAAGCGGAGCGCCATGCCGCCCAGTCCAGGGCCTGAAGCGGGCAGCACCGGGAATCCACGGCGGCGTACACGTACGCCCGCCATCTGGATCTTCCTGGCGCTGGATTGCGCAAGCTTCGGGCTTTTTTTCCAGGTGTTCATGGTGGAGCGGCTGGATCAGGCCGCATTCTTCGATGCATCGGCCAGGCAGCTCGATGCCCGGCTCGGCTTTGCCAATGCCTGCATCCTCATCACCTCCAGTTGGCTGGTGGCGTGGGCCACACGGGTGGGAATGGCCGGCCGGGTAGCCGAGGCCCGTCGGCTGCTTTGGGCTGCACTCGTGGTGGGGGCGTTTTTCGGGGTCATCAAGATCTGGGAGTATGCGGAGAAGATCGGCGAAGGCATAACGGTTGCCGCCAATGATTTCTTCGTCTTCTACTTTGCACTCACCGGATTGCATCTTCTGCACTATGTGGCCGGCATGATTCTTCTCGCGGTCCTCGCCACCGGACCGGCGCGTATCGGTGATACGGCAGAGAATCTCGCGCGTTACAAGATATGGCTTACCGGGGGCGGGCTGTACTGGCACATGGTGGATCTGCTCTGGATCTTCATCTTTTCCATTCTGTATCTGGTGGGTGCGTGATGAGTGAATCGCTGGCGCGTGCCCCTCGCAACGCGTGGATCCTGCTGCTCCTCATCTCGGTCGCCAGTTTTACCGTGGCCGAGTATCTGGGTGAGCGTCATGTAGCCATCGCCATCATCATGCTCATCGCGGGCATCAAGGCGGGCATTGTGCTATTTCGATTCATGGATCTCGGGGAAGCACCGCGCGGCATTCGCGTGTACTTCCTGCTGTGGACCGCAGTGTGCTCAGGGGTGCCGATAGGCCTGTGGTGGTTGGCGCTGGTGTAGCGCACCTTCTAGCATTCAGAGGTCCATTCTTCTCTCCTTTCCTTGTGGAGCCCAGGTAAGCCCCTCTGCTGATGAAGCGATCTATCGACATGATCACCACCAACACCGTCGTGGTGATTGTCTTCAAGGAAGGGGATCCGCTAACGCTCGAGTACCCGGCAGTGGTTACCTGGGTGCTTCCAGATGGCGTGGCGTGGATGCAGTTCGGATATATGGATCCGTGGGGCTCGCCTTCACCGCAGTTTCACCGCGTGGAGGGAACACTGTCTTGCGTGGGGCAGTTTGGCTACGTCGCAGTGGTGGAGAACGAAAGCCTGACCCTGTACCTGAGGCCGGCAGATGAGCTTGCGGACCCCTTCGTCATCAAAGCCTTTGACTGGTATGAGACGCGATTGGCCGAGGAAGGTCGGGAGCGTGGGGCTGAGGCCCTGGAGCTACAGGCCATGCTTGCCGAGTCTCTGGGTTTGGCCAGCGAGGGTGCAGATGAGCCTCGGGAGTAACGCTCGCCGCGGTCTCGGTCGTAAAAAAACCGAATGGCATGCGGTTACAACCCAGGTCTTGGGTGCCTCCCGTTACCCGGGTCTGGAGGTCGAACGAAAAGGAAAGATGGCGCGCCCGGCGGGACTCGAACCCACGACCTCAGGCTTCGGAGGCCTGCACTCTATCCAACTGAGCTACGGGCGCCTTTTGGGGATTCTAGCCAAAAGCGCGGGGGCCGCCTATGGGCGGCTCAGGTGGTGAGCCGGCGGTAGATGTCCGCCACCTTCCAGGGCAGCTTCTGCACCTCGTCCACCACCGTGAAATTCGATGGCCCGTACATGTGCGGCAGGTAGCTCTGGGCTTCCTTGTCGATGGTGATGCAGAACGGATGGATGCCACTGCGCTTCACTTCCAGCAGGGCATGGCGGGTGTCTTCGATGCCATAGCGCCCACGGTAGCTGCCATAGTCCTCCGGCTTGCCGTCCGACAGCGTGATGAGCAGCTTGGTCCGGGCGGGCACCGCATTCAACAGCTTGCCCAAGTGGCGTATCGCCACGCCCATGCGGGTGTAGGCCTTGGGCGCCATACCGGCTATTCGCCGTTTCACGGCCCCGTTGTAGGGCTCGTCGAAAGTCTTGATGCGATAGATCTCGCAGCGTTTGTTGGTGCGCCCGGAAAAACCGTAAATCGCGTACTGGTCGCCCAGCGTGGCCACAGCGTCGCACAGCAGGATGAGTGACTCCCGCTCGGCGTCGTTGACCCAGCCCTTGGTGGAACCACTCATGTCCACCATGAACATCACCGCCACACTGCGCCCCGACTTACGCAGGTGTGTGTAGAGGCGATCACTCATCTCCCGCCCCTGCAGGCGATCGACATGGGCCTCGATGAGCGCATCCAGATCGAGCTCGTCCCCGTGGGCCTGTTTTTTCTGGCGCTGAGCCTCGCTCAGGATGGCTTCAAACACGCGCTGGATGGACTTGGAAAGCCCGCGATATTTTTCCCGCGTGGCTGCGGCAAAGCCTTCATCCCCGAACGGCACATCCTGCTCGGTCAGCGCGCAGAACGCTTCGCGAAAGCGTTGCCGCTGGTAGTCCCACTCAGGATAAAGCTCCACCCGGCTACCACCTTCGTGCCCGTCAGGATCCTCACCCGGGCCCTGCTTCGATTCACGATCCGCCGGATAGGCATCTCGCAGCGCCTTGGGGTCGAGGTAGTCATCTTCAATGTCGCCCAGATCCTGCAGGATGGAATCGAGCAGCGATTCCAGCTCAGGCCCCATGGGCACTCGCTCGTTGTTGTAGCGCAGTTCGTGGAAATCACTGCGCCCCTGTTCATCCTCACCCTTGGAAACGGAAAAACGGTTGGGGGCCTGTTCACCCGGGCGATTCTGCTCATCGTCCGGCGTGTGCATCTCCAGCTCATTCTGCATGGCCCCCAGCGCCCGCTGCAGGGCGGCCTTCTCGCGGGGCACCCGTCGGAAGAGGGCTTCACGGACGCGCGCAGGGAACATCTCGCCTTGAAAACGCAGCGGGGGCGGCAGGGGCAGGCCGCGCAGATCTGCCACCAGGGCGAGGCTGGTCTGTGCGGTGGCATCTTCTGCCAAGAGGCTCGGCACGCGGGCGCGGAAGGTATCCCAGGCCGCACGCGCTGAGTCATCCGCGTAGGCCAAGGCCTCCATCTCGCGATGCAGCCCCGGCAGATCCCGCTCCAGGCAGGCACACAGACGCACGCTTTCCAGGCGCTGGTAAAGCGGCCAGGTTTCCGCGGCATCGAGCTGACGTATGGCTTCCTCCAGCGCACGGTAACGCCAGGTGCCATAGCGGTTCTGCGCCCACAGGAAGGCCGCAAGACACTTGTACAGGCTGGCATTGGCGGCCTGCCCTTCCAGCACACTCAGCGCCTGGGGAAGAAAGATTTTTTCCGTATCGGTGTAGGCATGCGGCTCACTTGCTACCTGCAGTGTGCGGCCCCCAAGGCCCTTGACCAGATAGCGCAGAAAACCGGCAACCTGATCAAACTGACAGCCCGTCTGGCGATCGCCATGGGCGGCGACATAAGCCTGCAGCTCATCGAAGACTTCCACCGCAAAGCCGAGTCCGCGGTTGTCGAAGGCATCCATGGCCTTGATGATCCATTCTTCCACCGCCGGCTGATCGAGCCAGACAAAGGCGGCCGGGGCATTGGCCACGAAATGCGCCGCCAGTTCGTCGTTGGACAGCGCAATGACTTCTGTCCAGTGATAGATGAAATCCTGGGCCTCGCGTTCCAGCTCTGCGATTTCTGCCACTACTTCATTCGCGCGCGGGATACGCGCCAGCACCTGGCCCGAAATCTTTTCCAGATCCTTCTGGATACGGATGAGATTGAAGAGATTCTGGCGGGCGCCATCGCTCATGGGTGTGATTCAGGCTCCAACCGGCCTCAGAACACCGCGGCGGCGAGTTCGTGCACGGCGTGCAGGAGCTCCGGGTCATCAGTCAGGGCGTGGCCCACAGCGGTGTCGCAGGCGATAGCCGGTGAGATGCCGCAAGCGATGAGCTTGCCCGCGTTCACCAGCAGACGCGTACTCGCACCCTCTTCCAGACCACTGCCCTTGAGATTGCGGGTGTGCTCACCAAACTTGACCAAGCGTCTGGCGGTGTCTTCATCCACACCACTCTCCGTGGTGACTATCTTCTGCTCCAGCGTCGCCTCCGGATACCCGAATTCCAGCGCAACAAAACGCTGTCGCGTGCTCTGCTTGAGATCTTTCAACACGCTCTGGTAGCCCGGATTGAAGGACACCACCAGCGAGAACTCCGGCGGCACTTGCAGCAGCTGGCCCAATTTGTCCACCGGCAGGATGCGGCGGTCGTCACACAGGGGATGAATGACGACCGACGTGTCCTTGCGGGCTTCCACGATCTCATCCAGGTAACAGATGGCGCCATGCCGCACGGCGTAGGTGAGGGGGCCATCCAGCCACTCTGTCTCACCTCCACGCACCAGATAGCGGCCCACCAGATCCGCGGCTGTGAGGTCATCGTGGCAGGCCACAGTCACCAGCGGGCGCTGCAGATACCAGCTCATGTAGTGAATGAATCGCGTCTTGCCGCAGCCCGTGGGGCCCTTCAGCAGGATAGGGAGCTGGTTGCGATAAGCGGCCGCGAAGATCTCCACCTCGTTGCCGTGCGGCTCGTAGTAGGGCTCTTCGTCGATGATCCGGTCAGCGGCATTCGTCAGGGTATTCAAGGTCTATCCCTTCTCGCTGGGACTGGGTAGGTAGAAGGATTATCGGCGGAAATCCCCGTGCCCGACATCCCCGCGCAACGCCGCCGGGCTTGCCTAGTGCCGGGGGGCAAATTGGCTATAATGCCGGCGTTTCAGGGGTGCGCCATGCGCGCACCTGGTCCAACAGAATTCCGCGCGACCCAGGCAATCGAATTGGGCACGCGCGCCAGCCAGAGGAACCTGACCGAGATGAGCTCGAACCACCACGACGACGCACAGCAGGATGCCAACTTCATTCGCACCTTCGCCATGGTGCTCGGAATCATCACCCTCATCGGGGTCGGGATCGTGTTTCTGGCCCGTGGCGTGACCGAGAATGTAGCCGAGGAAAAAGGCGCCTACACGGAAGGGCTCGAAACCCGCATTGCGCCTGTCGGCCAGCTCAACACCTCTGGCGCGGCAGCGTCTGTGGCCGCCGCGGGAGCCCCACCTGCTCCGGCTGCGGAGGCAGCAGCCGCGCCCGCCGCCACACCGGTGGCGCTGAGTGGCAAGGAGGTCTACGACTCTGTGTGCTTTGCCTGCCATACCCCGGGTGCCGCTGGCGCACCCAAGTTTGGTGACGCTGCCGCGTGGGCACCGCGCGTGGCGCAGGGCGTCGACACCCTCTACAAGCACTCCATCGAAGGCTACATGGGCAATGCCGGGATGATGCCGCCCAAGGGTGGGCGCCCGGATCTGGCAGACGAGGCCGTGAAAGCCGCCGTGGATTACATGGTGGAGAACAGCAAGTAACGATTCGTTGCTGCTAGTCGAGAAAAAGGGGGC
>JBDLQR010000211.1:0-4371 GCA_039800485.1 Pseudomonadota bacterium | reverse complement strand
CCTTCGTCCGGATCGGTGAAATATTCATCAATCTATCTATTTATTGATATAAAACAATTTCTTATTAGATCTTTTGGATGCCGTTTATGTACTCTGCAAGCTAACCTTGGCAAATTCTCCTGGTGCAGCGCCAGATGTGCATAAACGCCCGTAAAAGTCCGGGCAAGTCAAGACTTGAAACGCGGCGCAGACGGATTTTCGGACGTCGACTCAGCGCGCACGGAGCGCCGTGAGCACCGGGGAGGTATCTGGTTCCAGGCCATGCCAGAGTGAGAAAGCGGCAGCCGCCTGTTCCACCAGCATGCCCATCCCGTCCCTGATGCGGGTGCAGCCGGCCCGAGCCTGACAGGCGGACAGAAAAGGCGTCAAAGTCGACGCATAGAACATGTCGTAGCAATTCGTCCGGGGGCTCAGCAGTGACGGAGGGAAGACCGGCGCTTCACCGCTCAAGCCCGCGGAAGTCGCATTGATGATGAGGTCGACCGGCACGGTCGCCGAAGCCTCCGGCCGCAGCGTGCTAACCATCCCCAAGGCCTGAAAGCGCACCGTCAGGGCCTCCGCTCGCACCTGGCTGCGGTTGACCAGCACAATCGCGGTGACACCCGCCGCAAACAACGGCGGAATGACACCCGCGGCAGCGCCCCCTGCACCCAGGATGGCAAGGCGCTGCCCTCCCAGGGACAAGCCCCAGTTGCGGGTCAGATCCCGTACCAGTCCTGTCCCGTCCGTGTTGTCCGCGCACAGGTCGCCCTGGTCATTCCACCACAAGGTGTTCGACGCACCGGTGGCCTGCACGGCTGCTGAAGACTGTGCGGCCAGTGCCGCTGCCTCTTCCTTGAGCGGGACAGTGACGTTGACGCCTCGACATCCGAGCTCTCGCAGCTGCTCCAGCGTTTGGGCGAGCTGGCCAGGCTTTGCTGCAACACGCTCGTACTGCAGGGCAAGGCCGAACTGTTCGGCAAAGGCGCGGTGAATGAAGGGTGAGCGACTGTGACTTACCGGGAAACCCGTGACGGCACAGAGCACCGCGCCTGGAACCCGGAGAGGGATGAGAGGAACGACAGACATGGTGCGCGTTGTGGGCCTCGGTTCGGATCTTTATTGTAGGGCCGCACGATAAAGCTGGGCACCCGCCCCGCACCCGCCACCACCTCAACAGGAGCGATCACAATGAGCGAACCTCTCTGCCCGCAAAAGGCCCCCATCAAACTCGACCTGGAGGCT
Organism: Pseudomonadota bacterium; assembly: GCA_039800485.1. GTDB lineage: Bacteria > Pseudomonadota > Gammaproteobacteria > CAIKBL01. The sequence continues at coordinate 3,147 of JBDLQR010000211.1, read as the reverse complement.
GGCCAGTATTACTGGTGCTCGTGCGGAAAATCAGCCCGACAACCCTTCTGCGACGGGGCGCACAAGGGGTCCGAGTTTTCGCCTCTGGCGTTCAAGCTGGAGGAAAAGAAGACAGTCTGGCTCTGCGGATGCAAGCGGACTGCCAAGCCGCCCTTCTGCGACGGGGCACACAAGGCGCTCTGAGTTCAGCCCGGGACCGCCGGGGAGCGAGAGCGCGTCTGCTGGCCGCTCTCGACCGCCCGGTGTCCACCGAGTCAGAACCTTCGCTTCTCAGATGGCGTCGGTGCCGGTCTCACCGGTGCGGATACGGATCACGTTGACGAGCTCCGTCACGAAGATCTTGCCGTCCCCAATCTTGCCGGTGTTGGTGGCCTTCGCGATTGCTTCGATGACCTCATCGAGCTTGTCGTCGGAAACCGCCACTTCCAGCTTGGACTTCGGCAGGAAGTCGACCACATATTCGGCGCCACGGTAGAGCTCGGTGTGACCCTTTTGCCGACCGAAGCCCTTGACCTCGGTGACTGTCAGGCCTTGAACGCCGATTTCGGACAGAGCCTCGCGGGCATCGTCCAGCTTGAAGGGCTTAATGATCGCTGTCACAAGTTTCATCATTCGACTCCCAGTTCAAATTCGCTGTGGGTTACCCGCCTTGAGCTCTTTTGCCACGACCCGGCCCGAGGTAGGACAGGTCCAGCGCAGGCTGGCGACTTGGGCGGGACTTTACGACAAACCGGGCGCCCGGCGCCCTGCATTTTTCGCGTCAATCCCCGCACTGCGCACCGGTCGCCAGTTTTTTCCCGGTACCGCCGTGCATACGCATCTTCCTGCCTGCAGCATGCATGCCAGAAATGCAAAGTCCCCCTCGAGTCGAGGAAGGTCGGGCTCATCAATGCATTTCCGCGGCTGCTCCGGCGCGTCCTCCACGGAGCATCCTGCTGAGGCCCGGGAGGCGCGCTGCGATCTGGTGCGTCGATGGGCCGAACCCTGTTGAAGGCACCAAATTTGTGCGCCTTTCCTGGCTCCAGCACCTCACACGAGGAAGCCAGATGAAGGCGGCGGACGAAGGCGCCAGATGAAGCCGATTGCCCGCTGGACTCGAGCCCGGTGACTCAAGTCTAATCTCGCCATGAACCGCCCCAATCTCAATCAGCTCGCAGAACAACTGCTGGCGCTGTTGCCAGCCTCCGCAGGGCTCGCACAAGAAGAGCTGCGCCAAGGCGTCAAGGTCTTCATGGAGGGTGCGCTGGCGCGCATGAATCTCGTGACCCGCGAGGAATTCGACGCCCAGGCCGCGCTGCTGGCCCGGACGCGCGAAAAGCTCGAACGCCTGGAAGCGCTGGTCAGCGAGATGGAGGCGACGTCCGGCAACTGAACAGGAGCTTCCCGGGCTGGAAGCCCGCGCCACCAAGGTTGTAGTGGTGCAGTCCCAATCGTGATGGCCAGGATGGCCTGTTATGCAGGAAAGGATTCCGAATGTCGCTTGCCGTTGCCTATGCGCGCGCCCAGCTGGGCCTCGCCGCACCCCTCGTCGTGATCGAAACACACCTCACGCCAGGCCTCCCCGCCTTCAACATGGTGGGGCTCGCTGAGGCTGCCGTGCGCGAAAGTCGGGAACGTGTGCGGTCCGCCATCCTGAATGCGGGTTTTGAATTTCCGGGACGCCGCATCACCATCAATCTGGCGCCAGCCGATTTGCCCAAGGAAGGAACCCGTTTCGACCTGGCCATTGCCCTCAGCATTCTCGCCGCCTCGGGCCAGATTCGGGCGGACGCCCTGCCCGCTTCCGAGTACCTCGCAGAGTTGGCGCTGACCGGAGCACTTCGGCCAATCAAGGGGATCCTTGCGGCCGCACTCGCCGCTCACGGTGCCGGGCGCGCGATCTTCTGCGCGTCGGGCAATGCGCAGGAGATTTCACTCTGCGAGGATTTGCTGGCCCATGCGCCGACCAGCTTGCGTGAGGTCTGCGATCATCTCGAAGGCAGGACCTTGCTGGCGCCAATCCCGCACACGTCGCCAGTGGCGACAGGTACTGCCAACCTGCCTGACCTGGCGGAAGTCCGTGGTCAGTTTCCAGCACGGCGTGCGCTGGAAATAGCGGCCGCAGGCGGGCATAACCTGCTCATGGTCGGACCGCCCGGCACGGGCAAAACCATGCTCGCCATGCGTCTCCCGAGCCTCTTGCCCCCGCTGTCTCCTGCCGCGGCGCTGGAGGCGGCTGTCGTGCGTTCAGTCAACGGCTCGCTGGCCGGCTCCACCGACTGGCGGCTGCCACCGTTCCGGTCTCCGCACCACACGGCCACCGCTGCAGCGCTCATTGGCGGGGGCAGCGTCCCGCGTCCCGGTGAGGTGTCTCTCGCGCACCTTGGGGTGCTGTTTCTGGATGAACTGCCGGAATTCAGTCGGCATGTACTGGAAGTCCTGCGAGAGCCACTGGAAAGCAGATGTGTGACCATCTCCCGGGCCTCGCGCCAGGCCACTTTCCCCGCGGATTTCCAGTTGGTCGCCGCGATGAATCCCTGTCCCTGCGGTTACGCCGGGGATCCCTCAGGCCGATGTCAGTGCTCGCCAGTACGCATCGCGCGCTATCTGGAGCGCGTGTCTGGTCCGCTTCTGGACCGCATCGACATCCAGGTCGAGGTGCCGCGGGAAACGGACTGGCTGCAGCACGGGCAAGACGAACAGCTCGAGTCCAGCGCCATGGTATCGGTGCGGGTGGCGGAGGCACGGCAGCTGCAAATCGCGCGTCAGGGCTGCTTGAACGCACGTCTGGGTGCCTCTGGTATCGGTACCCACATTCCACTGGGGCGGGAGGCTGCCGCGCTGCTGGAACAGGCCTTTGCGCGCTTCAGGATCTCGCCCCGGGTCTGCCATCGACTGCTGCGCATGGCGCGAACAATTGCGGACCTTGCCGGAGTCGAGCAGGTAGGTTCGGGTGATGTCGCGGAGGCACTGGGTCTGCGAAGAATGGATCGCCAGCAGGCGGAGCGGCAGATGCTTTACGGTGGGTGAGGGCATCCCGTAGATTGCCCCGATCATCAGGTCCCCGAGAGCCGAACACCATGAACAGGAATGTCTTCCCGGAGCGCGATGGCCCCATCCGGATAGCTGTCGAAACAGCCTATGTCCCCGAGCAATCCGAGCCAGCGC
>JBDLQR010000210.1:0-2744 GCA_039800485.1 Pseudomonadota bacterium | reverse complement strand
TCGCTCTTCGGGGCCGAGGCCACACGTTGTGCGGTACTGGCTTACGACTACACCGTGCTGGCGGGCACCCAGGGTGCGATGAATCACAAGAAGAAGGACAGACTCTTCGAGCTCGCCCAGGAATGGACCCTGCCAGTCGTCTTCTTCACCGAAGGCGGGGGTGGTCGCCCGGGTGATGTGGATGTGGATGACATCATCGGATCCTGGCTGGACTTGCCTACCTTCTCGACCTGGCCGCAATTGTCCGGAGTGGCGCCGCGGATCGCAGTCAATGCCGGGCGCTGTTTCGCCGGCAATGCGGTGATCTTCGGATGTGCCGACATCACTATCGCGACCGCAGATTCAAACATCGGCCTGGCGGGGCCGGCAATGATCGAAGGCGGTGGACTCGGGCGCTTCACGCCTGAGGACATCGGCCCCATCGACGTCCAGACGGCGAATGGTGTGGTGGATCTCGCAGTTACCGATGAGGCCGAAGGCGCACTGATGGCCAAACGCATCCTGGGCTGCTTTCAAGGTCGCCTGCCGGAATATGCCGCCGCAGACCAGCGTCTGTTGCGCCACCTGATCCCCGAGGATCGTCTGCGGGTCTACGATGTGCGCAAGGTGATCTCCACGCTCGCGGACACCGATTCCGTGATCGAGCTCCGCGCGGCCTATGGCATCGGGATCATCACGGCGCTTGTGCGCATCGAGGGCGTTGCCTTCGGGCTCATCGCCAACGACCCGCGGCATCTGGGCGGCGCCATCGATGGTCCGGCGGCGGAGAAAGCCGCGCGCTTCCTGCAGCTCTGCGATGCCTATGGTCTGCCCATCGTGTCCCTCTGCGATACCCCGGGTTTCATGGTGGGGCCGGACAGCGAAAAAACTGCAGCTGTACGGCGCGGTTCGCGTCTCATCATCGCAAGCGCCAACCTGAGTGTGCCGCTGTTCACGGTCGTCACTCGCAAGGGCTATGGGCTCGGTGCGCAGGCCATGGCAGGGGGCAGTTTCCATCGACCGCTGCTTTCGGTTGCATGGCCAACCGGGGAGTTCGGGCCCATGGGCCTGGAGGGTGCGGTGAATCTCGGTTTTCGCAAGGAGCTCGAAGCGGAGGCGGACCCCGCGGCGCGCAAGGCCCTGTTCGATACGCTGCTGGCGCGCATGTACGCCCAGGGCAAGGCCACTTCGGTGGCGTCCTATCTCGAAGTGGATGCGGTGATCGACCCCGCCGAGACGCGGTCCTGGCTTTTGCGGGCTCTGCGGGCGGCAGGACCTGTGCGGCGTGCCACCCGCGCCTGGGTGGATGTGTGGTGAGGCCTACTCGATTGCGACGAGGTCGCCCTTGCGCAGCACGAGGCCGTGCTTGGCGGCTTCGATGACGGTTTCCTTAGGCCAGTGCACCCGACCGGGATCCGTGCCGCCGACGATCGCCATCATGAGTCCCGTGCCCTTGCCGAGGTAGCGGAAACCGCGCGAGACCCCGACAGGTACAGAAACGGTATCGTAGGGCTCGAGTGTCACTTCATGCCGTGAGCCATCCCGGTTCTGCCAGAAGACTCCCCAGGTGCCCTTCATGGGGATGAAGACCTCGAGTGTCTCGTGGATATGCAGTGTGGCCCCGCAGCCGTGTTTTGCACGGATGTAGGCCACGTTGAAATCGCGGTTGTCCTTGATGGGCGGCGCCAGTTCCGCATCTTCCACCACACCACGACCGATGACCGTGAGGATGTCGCGCTCACCTTTGGGTAGACGTGTATCGATGAACGCCTTGGCCGAGGACTTGAGCGCCTTGAAGCGACCGACCCGTTCGCGCTCCATCCTCTCCGGCGATACATCCACGCGGCGGAGTGGCTTGCGTGTCGAGGTGCCGGCGGGAGCCTTGGCGGCATCAGCAGCCTTGCCCGGCGTCTTTGCAGCCTTGCGCGGCGGGGTGGTTTTGGAACGAGCTCCAGACGCCGATTTCGGCGCCCGGCTCGCGACATTGGCAGCTTTGACTGGCATGGGATTTTGCTCGTGCAACGAGATGGCATGAGTATACGCACATCCGGTCCGGGCTCGCATCAGGGTGCGGAAGTGCGGTGTCTGCTGCCCTCGCGGCGCCTCCAGCGTCGAGCCACATTGAAACGCCAGGCCAGTTCGATGATGGAGTAGGTGAGCACTCCAAGCACTGAACCGCAGATTGCGGAGCCCAGGAACAACGGCGCCCAAATCTCACCCAGCGCGGACTGAAGATTGCCGAAGTCTGCGCTGAGATTGAGTGCTTCCAGCGGCAGGACGTCCCCATGGAGGAAGAACACGCCTACCCGGTAGGCGAAGTAGAAAATCGGAATCCAGGTGATGGGATTGGTGACCCAGACGGCCGCCAGCATCACCGGCAGATTCAGTCCGAAGGCAATGGCAATCGGCGCTACAACCGTCATCTGGACCGGAATCGGAAAGAAGGCGACGACCATGCCGATGCCGGCGCCCCTGGACACCGAGCGCCGACCGAAGTGCCACAGATTGGGATCGTGCAGCCTGTTTCCCAGCCAGCGCAGGACCCGATGTTTCGCCACTGCCTCCTTGCCAGGCAGTCGTGCCTGCATCCTGCGCCGGAAACTCATTACGGGGTATTCAACTGCTGCTTGTGGGCTTCGCGCCGGATGAAGTGTTGCACGGCTTCCAGATCTCCCGGGGTGACATCCTTGAAATTCGGCATCCCGCGTGAACGCAGCACGCCGTCGAACACCACCTTGTGCAAGGCCTGCTTGTCGAGCATCACG
>JBDLQR010000209.1:0-2937 GCA_039800485.1 Pseudomonadota bacterium | reverse complement strand
TGGCACGAACACGGCCACCGTGATCATGTTGCTGGCGGACCACACGGCACAGAAGTAGCCGAGCTTGGCGATGACCGGCATGGAAGACACCGCCAGCACCAAGAGGCCCGCCGCGTCCGTGAAGATGGCGATAGAGCCCGGCACGATGAGTTCGCCCATGGACACACGCACGGCGGAGTCTTTCTCGCGGCCTATGCGGATTTCGTCGTAGTAGCGCTCCATGAACTGCACGCAGTGGCTGGCCGTGCGCGCCGAGATGAGGATGGGTACCACCAGCACCAGAGGATCAAGGTTGTAGCCCATCCAGCCCACGAAGCCCAAACCCCACACGGCCGAGAGCAAGGTCCCGACCATCGGTACGACCACACCCGAGATGGAACGGAAGTGGATCCACAGCAGGAACACCATCACCGCGCCGGTGATGCCGAAGATGGTGGCGAGTTCCTTGGAGTGGTAGTAGATCCAGCCCTTCAGCATGGGCTCGCCCGCCACGTAGAGCGCGGTCTTGCCGTCTGCTTCCACCTCGGTCTTCAGCTCCTGCAGGCGGGTGTGGATTTCCTTGTAGTCCAGGCGCTCTTCGTCAAAGCCCGCCAGGATCAACGCGGCCCGGCCATCCTGTGAGATGTAGGTGCCGTAGACGATGTCGTTGTTGAAGGACTCTTCGCGGAGTTTCTTCATGGCCTCCGGATCTGTCGGCAGATCCTTGGGCAGCACGGGCTCGGATTTGATGAGGCCGCCCGCAGTGGTGCGGATACGGCGAATCTTGGGGTGGGCGATACTGGCGACCTGGTAGTGGTTTACGCCTTTGATCATGTCCACCTGTTCGGTGAGCATCTTCACCTTCTGCAGGGTGTCTACCGTGAAGATGTCGGCCTTGGGATCCTTGACCTCCAGGGCCATGGTCACCACGTTGGCACCGCCGAAGGTCTGCTTCATGCGGTTGTAGTTCTGAATGTATTCGTGCTTGGCCGGGAGCAGGTCAGCGAAGCGGGAGTAGACCTCGATGCTGGGTATGGCCCAGCCCATCAACACGGTGGGGACCACCACGATCAGGAAGGTGATCCATTTCTTGTCCATCATCCAGTTGGCAATGCGCATGCCTCTGGAATTCTTGATTGGTGGTAAAGCCACAGCCTCTCCCCTCTAAAACGACGCGTCGCCAAAAACTACACGAACATACCGGGGAACGCGCCCGCCTCTGGACGGAACCCAGCACGGCAGGAGTCTGCCATACGCTGTGGTATTGGGTAAACAGTTCTGCGCGCAAATTTCGCGCATGAGGGTGGTTTATGTTGCTTCAGCGCAACAGCCACCTCCGCTTTGCCTCTGAGTTGCCACTTATGTATCACAACTCGGGAACACTCCGGGCTGGCGGGACCCCGCTCACCGCACCACAATACCGGCCCTTTGGAACACCCAGCAGGAAAGATCGCCGCATGACCGAACTCACGCCAGACAACTTCCGCAAGGCTTGTGGCCATTGGGCCACGGGCGTCTCCGTCATCACCGCCTGCGATACAGACGGCAAGGGCTATGGCCTGACGATGAACGGGATCACCTCCCTGTCCCTGGACCCGGCCCTGTTCATCATCTGTGTGGACAACAAGTCGGAGACCCTGGAGCCCATCCGGCGCAGCGGGGCCTTTGCCATCAATGTGCTGGCCAGCGGCCAGCAGGACCTTTCCAACCGGTTCGCGAAAAAAGGTCCGGACAAGTTCGACGGTGTGCCCCACACCAAGGGCAGCAGCGGCAGCCCCCTGCTGGACGGTCGCCTGATGGCGATTGAATGTACGGTGCAGGAAATCCACGCCGGCGGGGATCATCAGATCATCGTGGGCCATGTGCAGGCACTCAGCCTGCCGGAATCCGAAGACCTCCAGCCGCTGCTCTACTACCGGGGTAAATATGCGGCGCTCGGCGCCTGAACAAGCACAGAGCACACTCCGGGATTCAGCTTGTGAGGCCGCCATTCTTGTTGGTATGGTACCGAGCTGACTCCGGGGGGAATTCCTTCAGGCATATTCGTCATTCCAGGTGCCCATCTCGGGCGGCTGGCCACAGATTCACTTCTCAGGGCTTCCACGCATGATCAAAGACCGAAACAGCCAAGCATTGCGCCGCGCAGTGGGCTCGATGTTCCTAATCGCCTCGCTGGGCAGCAGCGCCACCGTAATCGCTGCCGAGGAGGAGCAGGTTGACCACCGCGCACCGCTCGTCGTCGATTTCGTCGACGGGGCCTATCTGCCTTCCCAGGAAGGCATCGTTGTCGCCGGCACCCATGGCCTGCTGGGCCTGCTCAAGATGACGGCCGAGGGTGCCGAGCTGACCCGCTACCCGGACGTCCCCAACGAGGATTTCACGGCCCTTGAGAAGTGGTCCGACACCGAAGTCCTGCTCGGGTCCTCCTCTGGCAAGGTTTTCCTGTTCGATGGCAAGACCGTGACCCAGGTGGGTTCGCTGTCCGAGTACAACGAGCCGGTGCTCGATATCGCAGCGGCCGGCGGCAAGGCGTGGGCGGTGGGCGGCCGCGGAATGCTCGCCAGGACCTCTGATGGCAAGGCCTGGGAAAACGTGACCATCGAAGAGGTTACCCAGCCGCAGCTCACCATCCCCGCGGGCGACCCGGGTGACTGGTACTTCGGGGTCAGCAACCTGAACATGGATACGGTGGAGTTCGCGGGCACCGTGAACGGCAAGCCGGCCGTGGTGGACACGGACTATGCGCTGTATCCGGATGAAGGCTTTGTGCAGTTCATCAACACGCTCGATTCTGCCCCTGCCCCCACCATTTCCTTCAAGTTCGCGCCGGGACCGGCCTTCCGCGCCGGTGACGTGAGCTGGAACGTGGTGCTGTTCGACGGCACCAACCTCACGCTGGGTGGGGAATTCGGCATGGTTCTGCAGAGCAGTGATGACGCCAAAAGCTGGATTCGCCGC
>JBDLQR010000208.1:0-6825 GCA_039800485.1 Pseudomonadota bacterium | reverse complement strand
CTCGCCAATTTCCTGGACGGCAATGAGCTCCGGGAACGCTGCGAATCAGACCGACCCGATGCAGTGAACACCTGCCTCGGCTACCTCGCCGGTGTGGCAGACGCAGAGGACGCTGGTCCCTCATGGAAGATGCAGGACAGCCTCTTCTGCGTACCCCGCGGGGTAGGCGCCAGCCAACTCAGACGCAGCGTCCTGGACCATCTGAAGGCGCATCCCGAGGAAGAGGATCTCAACGCCGCGATCGTCGTCGGCAACGCCTTCCTGGAAGCCTTTCCTTGCAGTGACTAGCGCGCCACCGCGCGCAAGGCATCCTCTGTTTCCCTGACGAGATCCGCGACTACTTGTGCCGCGGGACGGATGTCGTTGATCAAGCGTACCGATTCTCCTGCATAGAGCGCAGTGCGCTCCAAATCGCCCTCGAAGCCGGTTACGGGGGGTGTCACGGCATAGCGCGGAAAAGTTACCCGCGTGCCGAAGAGTTCGGCCTGTCCGATGATGTTCCCCTCCCCCGGCCGCATGCCGGGCGGCGGTCCCCCTGCCTCTGCCCACTCCGCGGTCTCGGCATTGCGCAGGACCCGGTGCGCCGCATTCTCCCAGCCCACATCAAAAAGGCTGGTATAGACGGTGTCTTCTGCCCGAGCGGCCACCAGCCGGTGTTTGTACGCGTCGCCCACCTGAGCCTCGGGGGTTGCAAGAAAGCGCGATCCCAACGACACACCCTGGGCGCCCAGCGCGAGCGCGGCCGCGATTCCTCGCCCATTGGCGATGCCACCGGAGGCGATCACCGGCAGCGGGGCCAAGGCCTCTGCCAGCGCGGGTACGATCGTGGACAGCGAGCTTTCTGCCTTCACATGGCCGCCGGCCTCGATGCCCTGGGCGATGATGCCATCCACGCCGACGCGTGCGGCGTGGATCCCCTCCTCAACGGTGCCCACCTGGAGGAACACCTTGATGCCTGCTGCGTGCAGTGAGGGAATCCAGGGCGCGGGATCGCCCCAGAAAAACACCACGAAAGGCACTTTGGCTTCCAGCGCCACCTCGACCTGCCCCGGCTGTAGCAGCGGCAGGATGATGTTCACCCCGAACGGTTTGTCCGTCTGCGCCCGCAAGGCAGTCAACTGCGCACGCATCGCCTCAGCCGGCAGGCCCCCACTGCCCAGCACGCCGCAACCGCCGGCATTGGAGACGGCTGCGGTGAGCTCGGGCCCCGCAATGTTGAGACCCATGCCGGCGAGCAGGATGGGGTATTCAATACCAAGCAGGTCGCACAGCGGGGTTTTCAGCATGTGAGGCACTCCTGTGAAAAGGCCGGCCCCCCGCGCACCTGATCAGTGTGCGACGGGTCGGCTGGGAAGAGACAGTGACTCGCCGCGGACGGCGATTCGTGGCTCCAGACCATGACGTGCCCGGAGGTGTGCGGCAAGCACCCGTTGGGCCTCCGGCTCGCCATGCACCAACACCACCTGAGGCCGCCGGCCGCCCTGCATGGGTTCGCCCGGTACACGGATAGTCTCGAGCCAGTCAGTCAAGGCGCGCTGATCGGCGTGTGCAGAGAAACCGCCCAAGGTGTGGATGCGCGCGTTGACCTGGATGGTTTCGCCCCAGAGCCGGATATGCCGGGCACCATCCACCAGCTGGCGCCCCAGCGTCCCGTGCGCCTGATAGCCGACAATCACCACATGGCAATCCCGTCGCCACACGTTGTGCTTGAGGTGCTGCTTGATGCGCCCGCCCGTGCACATGCCACTGCCGGCGATGATGATGGCGCCACTGTGAATACGGTTGAGCGCCATCGACTGGGCCGGGGTGCGGGTGAGGTGCAGATTGGGCAGGACCGGCAGCTTGCGGTCGCGCGCAAACATCTCGCGCGCCTTGGCGTCAAAAAGTTCGCTGTGCTTCAAGTAGATCTCGGTGGCCTCGATCGCGAGCGGGCTGTCGAGGAACACCTGCCAGCGCGCCAAGCCCCACTGCGCGAAGAATTCCCCGAAAAGATGCAACAACTCCTGGGTGCGACCTACCGCGAAGGCGGGAATCAGCACATTCCCGCGCCCACCAAGGGCGAGATCGAGCACCTCGTGCATCTCCGCCAGTGTGTCCTCGCGCGAACGGTGCAGGCGGTCGCCGTAAGTGCTTTCCAGCAGAAGCACGTCGGCCTCAGCTACCCGGGCAGGATCATGCAGGATGTCGGCACCGGGCTGCCCAAGGTCGCCAGAGAAAACCAGCACGGATTCCTGGCCCTGCTCGCGCAGGCGCAGTTCCACGATGGCTGAGCCGAGAATATGGCCGGCATCGTACAAGCGCAGCTGCACGCCCGGCAGGATCTCCCGCACCTCGCCATACGCCAGTCCCTCGAAGCTGCGCATCGCACGCTGCGCATCCGCGCGGGTGTAGACGGGTTCGAGCGGCTTCAGTCCCTTGCGTTCACGTTTGCGATTGACCCATTCCACTTCCTTTTCATGGATGAAAGCTGCGTCACGCAGCATCACTGAGCACAAGTCGCGCGAAGCATGATGGGTGTACACGGGGCCGGTGAAGCCATGCTTGATCAGCAGCGGCAGGCGTCCGGAATGATCGATATGGGCATGGCTCAGGACCACCGCATCGAGACTGGCCGGGTCGAAAGGGAAAGGCGCCAGATTGCGCGCCTCATCCTCACGACCACCCTGGAAAAGTCCGCAATCGAGCAGAATGCGCCGCCCGCCCACGGTGAGGAGATGGCAGGACCCCGTGACCTCGCCGGTGGCGCCCAGGAACTGGATATTCATCAGTGTGACTTGCGCTGGCGCTTCACCGGGGATGGGCCGCGGCCTCGGCAACGACCACCGGCCCGCCGCGTCCCAGCCCCAGGGTCTCGGCGGCATGCTGCTCGGCACAGGCCACCTCGAGCACTTCGAAGGAATTGATCAGCGCGAGCAAGGCACCTGGCGCCACATCGCCGTAGGTGCGCAGGAAAGGGATGTCATGGCCCGCAGCCCGGATCACGGGGCGCGCAAAACGCGCCAGATCTTCGCGCTCGATGTTGGTGATGAGATTTCCGAAATGGTCTGTGGTGATGACCACGCCGTGCAGTTCCCCGCCGCGCCACGAGGGCGGCTCGATCAGGGATGGAATGTAATCGACGGTGGGCGAACCCAAGGCCTGCGGGGGGATGCGTCCCGCTGCGAGTTCGGCTGCCAGCGGCGCGAAGAGATCGCGTCCATGGAAAGTGGCGCTGAGGCGATCGATGCCAAGGCCGATGAGGCGCGCGTGCTCGACGGCCAGAGCCACCCCTCTGGTGCGTTCGATGACGCCCGCCAGCAGGCCGTTGTCCGGCGCAAGAAACACATGACCATCACCCTCCACCAGCAGGACCTCGCGGGAGGTGCCGACTCCGGGGTCGACCACTGCAAGGTGTACGGTGCCACGCGGGAAGTATTGGTAGGAACGTTCCAGCCAGAAGCCGGCCTCTGCAGGCCAGTGCACATGCGCCTCATGGGTGAGGTCGACGATCTTGGCATTGGGATGGCGCGCAAGCATCACGCCTTTCATGGTGCCGACGAAGGGGCCGCGGTGACCAAAGTCCGTAGTGATCGTGATCACACCGCAGGGATCAAACACCGTCATCCGGAATCCCCCAGGGTGGCTCGGGAATGAAAGGGAGGCGCCGTGAGGCCGCCCCCCGGAGGACTCAGATGATATCCACACTCTGCGGGGCGGACCATCCTGCACCCGGCAGAGCGGCAAGACCGCGCCAGCGTGCAAGTTCAGACTGCAGGCGTGCGTTCTCCTGACGCAGCTCGAGCAGTTGTTGCTGGCGCTTGCGGACCTCCGCCAGCAAGCGGCGCTCGGTGGTTTCCACCGCATGCGCCACCCGTGCATCGGCCTCAGCCTGCAGCCGTTCCACCGTCTTGCGCAGATGGCGCTGGTGACGCTGGCGTTCAAACGCCCGCACATCCTCCAGACCGATGCGCACGGGGTCATCCTCTGCCAGGGCCAGCGCCGGCGCAGACTCGACTTGCAGTGCTGTGGCCTGTTGCGGCTCCACGCCCGGGAGGGACTCGTCGAGATAGCTGGATTCGTAACCCGCCAGCCGCAGCCTGAAGGCAGCCAAGGCCGCATCCACGCTGCGCTCCGCGCAGACTACCCAAGCCACGCGATCATCCAGCCGGCGATACTCCTCGCGGAAGCTGGACCATGGCAGTACCACCGATTGGGGTGCAAGACCGAGCCCGGCGCCGTGCTCACGCACATCGAGCCACCAGGCGCCGCGCTCAACCAGCGCCTCTGCCTCTGCGCGCGAGATCGATTGCTGCAGGCATGGGAGGATGAGAGCATTGAAATCCTCGGCCGAGAGCCGCAGCAGCACACCGTCTTCGCACATGATCACCGAGGCCTCACGCGGGTCGCCGGTGATCAAGGCTTCCTCACCGAACAGTTCGCCGGGCCCCTTGATAGCCAGTTCCTGTGCCGTGCCCTCGCGCTGGATGCGGGCACTGCCGTGCTTGACGAGGTAACACTCCCGCCCGCGCGCACCCTGCTCGATGACGACTTCGCCGGATCGAACCGGAATCTCATCCGCACGCTGCAGCAGCCGCTGCAGGTCCAGCGGTGACAGCAGCGAAAGCACGCCGATGCTGATCGCGAGTTCCAGGCCATCGGTGTATTCGTCCGCGCTCAATTCGAGCAGATCGGGCAGCGCCAGCGCCAACGCTTCCTGCGAGGACAGCGGGCCCGCGGTGCCGCGCAGGGTTTCCATGAGTTGGGAGAAATCGAGAGAAGCATCCATGGAGATCTCGCGCAGGTTTGAGGATGAAAGGAGTCTAGACCTGCACGGGGTTTACAACCCCGTCCTGCCGCACGGGGTATCCATTGTTTTCATTTCAGGCTTGCGCCAGCGCGCGATAGCCGGCGGCCATGAAGGGGATCAAGCGAGCATGGATGCGCTCCAGATCGCCCGCCCTGAAGCGGCCACCGGACAGGGCATCGATGCGCCCGGTCTCGGCGAACATGAGCGTCATCGCGCCCACCAGGAAGTGGAAACCCCAGTAGAGATCTTCTTCCCCGGCGTGTGGCAGGGCCCGCCGCATGCCGGCCAGAAAGGCTTCCGCGATGGGATCGAACTGCGCCGTCATGATGTCGCGGGTCCAGCGTGCCGCATTGGCCGTCTGGGCGATGAGCCGGGCATAGCTTTTCCAGCCCGGTCCTCCGTGGACGCTTTTTTCGAGGAAGGGGCGTGAGAAGGCGTCGATCAGGCCCTCGACCGTAGGCGGTTCCGGGAGCGACTCGAGTAACCGGCGCCGCTCACTGTTCAAGGCATCGGCGCGGCGCGTGATGACCGCCACGAACAGATCCTGCTTGGGGCCGAAATGGTAATTGGCGAGCGCCAGCTCGACTCCGGCTCGGGCGGTGATCTGGCGAATCGACACGCCGTCAAAACCATGGTCCGCGAAGAGCTCCTCGGCTGCATCCAGGATGCGTTGGCGAGTAGAGGCGGGGTCCTGAATCTGTCCGGTCTTCGGCATGGGGTGGATACTCCTCAAGCGCATTCGAGTTGCACAGTGTGCTCGTTTGCTGCAGGGCAGGATTGCTCTTGCTTGAACGTTCGTTTAATTCTATCCCACAGCGGTCGCAGGCGTCCTCTGCAGCAGGACCGACCAGCAGCGCTCGGGCGCGATTTTTTTCCATCCAGACACGGACTCCACCATGGCATCTTTCCTTTGCGGTCTCGACATCGGCGGCACGTTCACCGATTGCGTGCTGATCGATGAACACGGGCAGCTCACGATCTCCAAAGCCCCCTCCACGCCCGGCAACTTTGCCGAGGGTGTGCTCGAGGCCCTGCGGCGTGCCGGCGAGCGCGTCGGCCTTGCCCTGCCCCAACTGCTCGATTCCATCACAATGCTGAACCACGGGACCACCGCCGGTACCAACGCGATCATCCAGCGCAAGGGCGCGCGCGTGGGGCTCATCACCACCCGTGGCCACAACGACGTGATTCACATCATGCGCGGCTCACGCGGGCTCTCCGGCCAGGACATCAAGCTCATCGTGCACATTCCGGAGAGCAGCAAACCCGATCCCATCATTCCGAAGCGACTGATCCGTGGCGTCTCCGAACGCGTGGACTGCTTCGGCAGGGTGGTGGTGAACCTCAATGAAGACGAAGTACGTGCGGCCATCCGAAGTCTGCTCGACGAAGGTGCGGAAGCCCTCGCCGTCTGTTTCCTGTGGTCCTTCCTGGCCCCCGCCCACGAGCGTCGGGTGAAGGAAATTGCGGCAGAAATGGCGCCTGCCCTCTATGTCACCTGCTCGCATGAACTGGCGCCCAAGTGGGGCGAGTACGAACGCACCACGGCCGTTGCACTCAATGCCTATATCGGGCCGCTGACGGTGGGTTACCTCACCGATCTGGACCGCAGGCTGAAAGAGCTCGGCTACCAGCCTCCGTTGCAAATCACACAGTGCGCCGGCGGCACGATTTCCGTGCGCAAAGCCAGCGATGCGCCGCTGCTGACACTGGACTCCGGTCCCGTGTCCGGGGTCACAGGCTCGCTCTACCTCGGAGAAGTGATGGGCGAGAAAAACATCATCACCACCGACATGGGTGGCACGTCCTTCGACGTCGGCGTGATTCATGACAGCAAGGCGGTGGTGTCCTACAAGAGCCTGGTCCATCAATACGAATACTTCCTGCCGAAGGTAGATGTGCAGACCATGGGCACCGGTGGCGGCAGCAAGGTCTGGATAGACAAAACCACTGGCACGCTTCGGGTGGGCCCGCAGAGCGCAGGCGCGGTACCCGGTCCCATCTGTTACAGCCGCGGAGGAACGGTGCCCACCACCACC
>JBDLQR010000207.1:0-9215 GCA_039800485.1 Pseudomonadota bacterium | reverse complement strand
ACGTGACGTGGAGGCCTGGATCCGGGCGGGAATCTCAGCCGGACTGGTACGAGAGGAGGTGGATGTGTCGTCCGTCGCGGCACATTTCTGCGCCACCATCATCGGCATCGTGTATCACTGGCTGATCAATCCCCGAGCCGCGGGGCCCTTGAAGGATTTGCACGAAGGTCTCAAACAACAGATGACGCGGGCACTGGCCCGTGAATGACAGGAGAACACCATGAGTATTCGCGCCGAAGATGTGAGCAACGCTGCTGAATCCAGCGCGCCTTCGCTCCCCTTGCGCTTCGTGACTGCCGCGTCCCTTTTCGATGGGCATGACGCGGCCATCAATGTCATGCGGCGCCTGATCCAGGGCGCGGGGGCTGAGGTGATCCACCTCGGCCACAATCGGGCCGTGGCCGATGTGGTGCGTGCGGCGATCCAGGAAGATGCAGACGCCATCGCGCTCAGCTCCTATCAGGGCGGGCACAACGAATACTTCCGCTACATGGTCGACATGCTGCGCGAGGCAGGCGCGGGCCATGTGCGCGTGTTCGGTGGCGGTGGTGGCACCATCACGCCGGAGGAAATCGCCGAACTGCACCAGTATGGTGTGGAGCGCATCTACCATCCCAACGACGGTATGGTGATGGGCCTGCAGGGAATGATCGACGACCTCGTCGAGCGTGCACTCAATGCGCGCAAGGCCTCCGTCCTGCCCGGCCGGATCGACCGGGCCGATGCCCTGTCCGTCGCCCAGATGCTGTCCGCGCTCGAGGACGGCGTGCTCTCGGAGCAGCAGCTCGAGAAGTTGCGCAAGGAGTGGCGAATGGCGGGCGCCAAGGTGCCGGTCATTGGCATCACCGGTACCGGCGGGGCGGGCAAGAGCTCGGTCACGGATGAAATCCTTTCCCGCTTCCTGCAGTACTTCCCCGAGATGCGTATCGCCGTGCTGGCGGTAGACCCCACGCGCCGACGCACCGGCGGCGCGCTCCTCGGGGATCGCATCCGCATGAACAGCCTGCGCAGTGAACGCATCTTCATGCGCTCGATGGCCACTCGCCGCCAGCATCTGTCCACCAGCGCCATGCTGGGTGATGCGGTTTCTTTCCTGAAGTCGCTGCAATTTGACCTGGTGCTGGTGGAAACCGCCGGTATCGGACAAAGCGACTCCGAGATCGTCGACCTGGTCGACCTGCCGGTTTACGTGATGACCAGTGAATATGGTGCGGCGAGCCAGCTCGAGAAGATCGACATGCTCGATTTTGCCTCGCTCATCATTCTCAACAAGTTCGACAAGCGCGGCGCGGAAGACGCTTTGCGCGATGTGCGCAAGCAGTGGAAGCGTAACCACCAGAACTTCACCATCGAAGACGAGCAGATCCCGGTCTTCCCCACCATCGCGAGTCAGTTCAACGACCCGGGCCTGACCTGGATGTTCGTCAACCTGTGTCGGGAGCTGGTCGCCAAGGTAGGCCTGGACGCCGCCCGCTGGGCGCCGCAGGTGGAGGTCAGTATCCGCGAGCCGCGCGCCACCGTGCTCATTCCCGGCCAGCGCAACCGCTATCTGGCGGAAATCGCGGAGCAGGGCAGGCACATCAATGCTGAGGTCGAGAATGCGGCCGCCCAGGCCAATCTTGCGCACCACTGCCATGAAGCTTTGCGCGCGCTGGGCGATGGCCATCTGCCCACCGCGGGAGAGACCTATCCCGAGGCCTTGATCAACGAAGGCGATGCCACCCTTGCCGCCTTGCGCAAGCGCTACAACCAGGCGCTGGGCGCGGTGGGCAGAGACGGTCTGGAGGTGCTCAAGACCTGGGAGGCGCGCATTGCCGCCATCACGGCCGAGAAGTACACCTACAAGGTGCGCGACAAGGTGGTGGAGGGTGACAACTACCGCGAAACCCTGAGCCACCAGAAGGTGCCGAAGATCGCGCCACCGCGCTTTGACGCCTGGGGTGACCGCCTGCGCTTCGGGCTCAAGGAAAACCTGCCGGGCAGCTATCCCTACACGGCGGGCGTCTATCCTTACCGTCGCGCGGGGGAGGATCCCACCCGCATGTTCGCGGGCGAGGGCACGCCGGAGCGCACCAACCGGCGTTTCCACTACGTCTCGGCCGGACAGCCGGCTGCGCGACTGTCCACGGCCTTCGATTCGGTCACCCTGTACGGCGAAGACCCGCACGAGCGGCCGGACATCTACGGCAAGATTGGCAACTCCGGCGTCTCCATCGCGACCGTGGATGACGCCAAACGGCTTTATTCCGGTTTCGATCTTTCGGCGCCCAGTACCTCGGTGTCCATGACCATCAATGGCCCGGCACCCATCGTGCTCGCTTTCTTCATGAATACCGCCATCGACCAGCAGGTGGAAAAACACCTCAAAGCCACGGGGCAGTGGTCGGCTGCAGAGAAGCGCATCGCCGAGTGGTTCAAGGACAAGCCGCGCCCCATCTACCGCGGGGATGTGCCGGAAGGTAACACCGGGCTTGGTCTCGGCCTGCTCGGGATTTCCGGTGAGCATGTGCTCGATGCGGAGACCTACGGCCGCATCAAGACCGAGACGCTCGCCAATGTGCGCGGCACGGTGCAGGCTGACATCCTGAAGGAAGATCAGGCCCAGAACACCTGCATCTTCTCCACGGAATTTGCACTCAAGATGATGGGCGATGTGCAGGAATACTTCGTGCACCAGAACGTGCGCAATTTCTACAGCATCTCCATTTCCGGCTACCACATTGCAGAAGCCGGAGCCAACCCGATCAGCCAGCTCGCCTTCACGCTCTCCAATGGTTTCACCATCGTGGAGTACTACCTGGCGCGGGGCATGAACATCGATGACTTTGCCCCCAACCTGTCGTTCTTCTTCAGCAACGGCATGGATCCGGAGTATTCGGTCATCGGCCGCGTAGCGCGCCGGATCTGGGCCCGCGCAATGCGCGATCGCTACGGCGCCAGCCCGCGCAGCCAGATGATGAAGTATCACATCCAGACCTCGGGCCGCAGCCTGCATGCGCAGGAGATCAGCTTCAACGACATCCGCACCACGCTGCAGGCCCTGTATGCGCTGTTCGACAACTGCAACAGCCTGCATACCAACGCCTACGACGAAGCCATCACCACACCGACGGAGGAATCAGTACGGCGTGCGGTTGCCATCCAGCTCATCATCAACCGCGAGCTGGGTCTCAATTTCTGTGAGAACCCGTGGCAGGGCTCCTTCGTCATCAACGAGCTCACCGATCTGGTGGAGGAGGCCGTGTACAAGGAGTTCGAGCGTATCTCCGAGCGCGGCGGGGTGCTGGGCGCCATGGATACCATGTACCAGCGCGGCAAGATCCAGGACGAAAGCCTCTACTACGAAACCTTGAAGCACGATGGCAGATTGCCGCTCATCGGGGTGAACACCTTCCTGCCCAAGAAAGGGCAGGAAGATCAGGTGACGACCGTCGAACTGATGCGCTCCACTGAACAGGAGAAGCAGGATCAGATTGTTGCGGTACGCGCATTCCAGGATTTGCACGCGGCCGCCCGGCCCGCCCGGCTCAAGCAGTTGCAGGAGGTGGCCAGGGCGCGTGGCAATGTGTTCGAGCAGTTGATGGAAACGGTGAAGGTGGCTTCGCTGGGGCAGATTTCGCGTGCCCTTTACGATGTGGGCGGCGAATACCGCCGCAACATGTAGCACAGGCAGACCTCGATGACAGCTTTCTACACGGATGTGATGGGCACCCGCCACACGCTGGCCGCGCCGGATGCGCGTATTGCCTGCCTGGTGCCGAGCATCACGGAGCTTCTTTGTGATCTCGGCCTGGGGCCGCAGTTGGTGGCGCGTACGGGCTTCTGCATACACCCGCGTGAGGGACTGCGGGCGGTACCGAAGGTGGGTGGCACCAAGGATGTGGATCTCGCAGAGCTCGCAACGCTCACGCCCACCCATGCAGTGGTGAACATCGACGAGAATACGCGCGAGACGGCCGAGGCATTGCGTGCTTTCGTGCCGAACGTCATCGTCACCCACCCGATGGGGCCGGAGGACAACTTCGGCCTCTATCGTCTGCTGGGCGGGATATTCGGGCGGGAGACCGAGGCCGCGGCGCTCTGCGCGAAACTCGCCACGGTGATGGGCAGCATCGCGGGTCTCGAGGGACGTCGGCTGCGGCGTGTGCTGTATCTCATCTGGCGTGATCCGTGGATGACCGTCTCGCGGGATACCTACATCTCCCGGACTCTGGCCCGCTTCCATTGGCTCACCGAGCCTGCGAATGCCGAGAGCCGATATCCCGTGATTGCTCTGCCCGAGGCCGCCGTGGGCGTGGATGAGATCCTGCTGAGCAGCGAGCCCTATCCCTTTCGCGCCCGACACATCGAGGAGATTCGAAGCCTGTGTCCCGGCGTGCCGGTGCGGATCATCGATGGCGAAATGACTTCCTGGTACGGATCCCGTGCCATAGAGGGTCTGCGCTATCTGGAGCGTTTTACCCGGGGTGAGGCCGTCTACGAACCCGAGCCTCCGCTTGATTTCGTCGCGGGGGCGGGGGACTCAGGCATCTCCTCGCCCGGTCAGGGCGGGGTGGTCTATGTACGAGGTGAGCCCGTGGTGCTGCCGCCGCGCCGGCGGGGGCCGGCGGGAGGCACTGGCGGAATGCGGCCATGAGTACACCTGTGATAGAAACCCCTTGCATCGGCATCTGCCAGATCGAGAAAGCCACCGGCCTGTGCACGGGCTGCGCGCGAACCTTGCGCGAAATTGCCGGCTGGGCCGGCTTTCCCGACGCTGAACGCCGACGCATCATGGCCGAGCTGCCCCGCCGTCGCGAGCAGGGCGCGACCTGAACCGCGCGCTGACGCACACACGCGCCCGAAGGCGTGATATTCCTACACTACAACCAACGACCAGTTACCGAGGGGATACCATGGATTTGCAGGACCTGAGCTTCGCCGTGGACGGCGGCATCGCCACCATCACACTCAACCGGCCGGCCGAGGCCAATGCACTCAGCCTGCGCATGTCGCAGGATCTGCATACGGTGGCCACGCACTGTGATTCCAATCCCGCCATACGTGCCGTGATCCTGACTGCCACCGGCAAGATGTTCTGTGCGGGTGGTGATGTGGTCAGCTTTGCGGCGGCAGGCGACGGTGTGAACGAGCTGATGCGCAGCATGACTACTTATCTGCATGCTGCCATCGCGCGCTTCCAGCGCATGAATGCGCCACTCATCGTGGCGGTCAACGGCACAGCCGCGGGCGCGGGTCTTTCGATCATGCTTACCGGTGATGTGGTCATTGCGGCGAGCTCTGCCAAATTCACCATGGCCTATACCGGCATCGGCGTGTCACCGGACGGCAGCAGCAGCTTCTTCCTGCCACGCATCGTCGGAACTCTGAAAGCCAAGGAGATGATGCTGCTCAATCCGCGCTATGACGCCGCCCAGGCACTGGCGCTCGGGCTGGTGACCGAAGTGGTCGCCGACGAAGAAGTCCTGCCGCGTGCCCAGGCCATCGCACGCAAGCTGGCCGAGGGACCGACCCAAGCTTACGGTACGGTCAAACGCCTGTTGCTCGACAGCTTCCATTCGGGTCTCGAGACGCAGATGGAATATGAAACCCGCGGCATTGCCAATCTCACACGGGATACGCACGACGCGCGCGAAGGCATCAGCGCGTTCGCAGAAAAGCGCGCGCCGCGCTTCCTGGGTCGCTGATCATGCGGGCCGTGGTGCTCGGCGAACTCGCCGGCCCTTCAGCCGTGCGGGTGCAGGAGGTGGCGACACCGGAACCGGGTGCGGGTGAGGTGCGCGTGGCATTGCAGGCCTCGGCGCTGAACCGACGCGATGTCTGGATTACGGTGGGCGCGTATCCCCGGATCAAGCTGCCTTCGATTGGCGGTTCGGATGGCGCGGGCGTAATCGATGCCGTGGGTGATGGCGTGGACGGGAGCTTGATCGGTAGCGAAGTGGTGATCTATCCCGCGCGTGATTGGGGCGATGATCCGCGCTGTGGTGGAGCGCAATTCCGGGTGCTTGGCATGCCTGATCAGGGCACGTTCGCCGAATTCATCTGCGTGCCGGCGCACGATGTGTTGCCCAAGCCCGCGCACCTGTCATGGGCGCAGGCTGCTGCCTTTCCCTTGGCGGGGCTGACCGCCTGGCGCGCCTTGGTCACCCACGGCGAGGTCCGGCGCGGACACAAAGTGCTGGTGACCGGTATTGGTGGGGGAGCCGCCACCTTTGCCTTGCTCTGGGCGCGGTATCACGGCGCGGAGGTGTATGTGACCAGCGGAAGCGCCGAGAAGCTCGCCGCGGCCCAGGGCCTGGGTGCTGCAGGGGGCGTCAATTACCGCGAGGAGGCTTGGGACAAGGCCATCCGCCAGATGAGTGGCGGCGTCGATATCGTGATTGACAGTGCCGGTGGCCCGGACATGAACCTCGCGCTCAATACGCTCAACAACGGCGGGCGCTATATCTTCTACGGTGCGACCCAGGGCAATCCGCCAGAGGGCCTGGAAATGGCCAAGCTCTTCTTTCGGCAGATAAGAATCCAGGGCACGACGATGGGCCGGCCGGAGGAATTTGCTGCCATGGTGGAATTCATTAATCGCCACCGGATCGAGCCGGTTGTCGACCGAACCTTCCGTCTGGAGGACGCAGCCGAGGCCCACCAGCGGATGCATGATGCAGAGCAGATGGGCAAGCTGGTGCTGCTCAATCGGGAGTAGGTGCTCGGCTCTGGATCAGCCGCGCAAGCGCGAGGAGTAAAGAAGCCTCGCGCCGCGCAAATCCTTCAGGTGCCAGGGCTAGTCGGCGTCGGCCTTCCCGGCGTCAGCCGCCACCGTCATCTTCACGATGCGGTCAGGTTTGGTCGGGGGCTCGCCCTTGGCCACCTTGTCGATGAACTCCATGCCTTCCGTGACCTGGCCGTACACCGTGTACTGACCGGTCAGGAAGCTGCAGCCTTCATCGGTGAAGCAGATGAAGAACTGCGAATTGGCGGAGTCCGGATCCTGGGTTCGTGCGGCACCCACTGTGCCACGCCGATAGGGATACTGACTGAACTCCGCCTTCAGGTCCGGCTCCTCGCTGCCGCCGGTCCCGGTGCCCGTGGGATCGCCGGTCTGCGCCATGAAGCCTTCGATGACCCGGTGAAACACCACGCCATCATAAAATCCAGCGCGCGCGAGCTGCTTGGCGCGGGCCACATGCCCCGGTGCCAGATCGGGCAACAATTCGATGACCACGCGTCCGCCGCTGGAGACGTCCATGTGCAGGGTGTTCTCCGGATCCGCGGCAAGCGCGGGGACGCTCAGGGCGCAGGCAAGCAGTGAAGGCACGATGATTTTCAGCATGGGGTTCTCTCTTCGACTGGGGTGACGGTGATCTCGCCAAAAGGCGTGGCCAGCCTACACCGGATTCCCTGCCATGCAAGCGCACCTGATCTCACACCCGGCCGAGTGCCTGCACCAGGACCTTGAGCGAGCGTGCATCGAAAGCCGGCAGGAAGTGATCGACGTGGGGCAGGGCGGCCTTCATGCCGGCCGCGCGCACCTGGAAAGTGGAAGCACCATACATGGGATTGATCCAGACCACTGCGCTGGCGCGCCTGCGCAGTGCACGCATTTCCTCGTCTATGAGCGCAGTCTCGCCATTGTCATAGCCATCGCTGATCACCATCACCACGGTGCTGCTGGCGCCGCCTTCGCGCAGTACGCCGCGGTTGAGGGTGGCAAGCGCCCCACCGATATTGGTGCCGCCTGACCAGTGGCGCACTGTATCTCCCACTTCACGCAGGGTTTCCTCGACGCTGCGACGACGCAGCAGGGCGGTGATCTCGGTGACGTGCGTGCTGAAGACCAGCGTGCGTGAGCGTGGCAGCGCCTGCTGCAGGCCAAGCATCAGGCGCAGCAGGAAGGGATTGAAGGCATCCATGGAGCCACTGACATCGCACAGCATCACGATGCGGGTCTTGCGGGTGCGCCGGGCTACGCGTGAAAGCTCCAGCAGATCCATGCCATGGCGGGCATTGCGACGCATGCTGCGGCGGAGATCTATCCGTGACCCGTGCGCTGCATACGCCATGCGACGCGAGGGCCGATGCGCCAGGTGCCTGGCCAGCTCGCGAATCACCTCCTGCAAGGGCGGGGCACGCTCATCCCAGCGGGTGGCGAGATCCAGCCCCTGCGTCACCGCATCCGGGCTGAAACTCTCAGCCGCCGTGGTGACATCCTGATCGAGCATCTTGTAGTGATGACCCATGCTCCCCTGCATGGATTCCCCGCGAATGCGTGAGTGCCATGGGCGATCACCCTCGGTGCCGTGAAAGAAGCTCGAAAAGAGCTGATCGAAGCGTTGTTCCTCTTCCCGACTGGCTGCAAGGTTGAGGCGCAGGGCCAAGCGATAACTTTCCTCATCCGTGACATCGACGGCGGCAAGCGCGCGGAAGACATCGCGCACGCGACTCGGGGTGACCCTGAGGCGCGCCGCGCGGGCAGCCTGGCACAGCGCGAGCGTGCGGTCGAAGAGCTGCGTACCCAGTTGCTCGGTCTGCCGATCCTGAGTATCTGCCTGCATATGCGGATATTCAGCGCTGGGCGCTGCTGCGTGCCGTGTCCGCCTCACCGGCCAGGATCCGTTCGGCGCCCTGGGCCTCGAGGCGTGCCACATCGTCACGGTACTTGAGCAGCACGCCAGCGGTGTCGAGCAGCAAGTCGGGGGTGATGTCGGTTTCGCCGAGCCCCACCAGCGCGCGACTCCAATCCACGGCTTCTGCAATGCCCGGGCGCTTGTTGAAGTCCATGCGGCGCAAGGTCTGCATGAGTTCAGTGATCCGGGTTGCGAGCTGCGTGCCAATGCCCGGCACGCGGCGGAGGATGATTTCGCGCTCCTTGGCGGGATGCGGATAATCGATCCACAGATACAGGCAGCGCCGCTTCAACGCATCATGCAGCTCGCGGGTGCGGTTGGAGGTCAGGATGACCAGCGGCGGGTGAGTCGCGCGTATCGTGCCGAGCTCCGGGATGGACACCTGGAAGTCCGAGAGGATCTCGAGCAGAAAAGCCTCGAATTCCTCATCTGCGCGATCGACTTCATCGATGAGTAGTACGGCTGGGCGGGGCCCCGGATGGCGCAGCGCTGCGAGCAGCGGGCGCGCGAGGAGGAATTCGTCACTGAAAAGCGTGTGCTCCAGCGCGGCGCGTGCGGTGGGGTCATGTTCTGCCATGCGGATGTGGAGGATCT
>JBDLQR010000206.1:0-7658 GCA_039800485.1 Pseudomonadota bacterium | reverse complement strand
CACCGGTGGAACCTTCACGATCAGCAACGGCGGCATCTTCGGTTCGCTGGTTTCGACGCCCATCATCAACCCGCCGCAGAGCGCGATTCTCGGCATGCACAAGATCCAGGAACGCCCGATTGCCGAGCGCGGTCAGGTGGTCATCCGTCCGATGATGTATCTCGCACTGTCCTATGATCACCGCATCATCGACGGGCGCGAAGCCGTGCAGTGCCTCGATACCATGCGCCAGTGCCTGGAAGATCCGGGCCGCCTGCTGCTGGGGGTCTGAGCCATGGATCGTTATGACATCGTGGTCATCGGCGCCGGCCCCGGCGGTTATGTCGCTGCCATACGCGCTGCCCAGCTCGGATTCAGGACAGCCTGCATCGAGGGCTGGACCAGTGCAGGCGGCGAGGCAGCCCTCGGAGGTACTTGTCTCAATGTCGGCTGTATTCCGTCCAAGGCGCTGCTGGATTCATCCCACCACTTCGAGCACATGACCAAGCATGCCAAGGAGCACGGCATTCAGGTCACAGGACTCGGGATGGACGTGCCGACCATGCAGAAACGCAAGGACAAGATTGTCCAGGCGCTCACCCAAGGCATCGCGGGCCTGTTCAAGAAGAACCAGGTGGCCTGGCTCAAAGGCACAGGCCGGCTCGCGGGGGGCAATGAGGTTGCGGTGATGGATGCGGCGGGCAAGGAGACTTCTCGCATCATGGGCACGCACGTCGTCATCGCGACGGGTTCGGTGCCCATGCAGATCGCCTGCGCCAAGGTCGACCAGCAGCGGATCGTGGATTCCACCGGGGCCCTGTCTTTCGAGGCGGTTCCGAAAACACTCGGGGTGATCGGGGGCGGTGTGATCGGCCTCGAACTCGGCAGCGTGTGGCGCCGGCTCGGCGCCAAGGTGACCATCTTCGAGGCCATGCCGGAATTTCTCCCCAGCGTCGATCGTGGTGTGGCCAAGGAAGCGCAGAAGCTGTTTACCCGCCAGGGGCTGGACATCCGCCTTGGCGCCAAGGTGCTCTCTGCCAAGGCGGGCAAGAACGCTGTCTCGCTCGAGGTCGAACTCGCGGGCAAGGCCGAGACGCTGGAAGTGGAACGCCTGGTGGTAGCCGTGGGACGCGCCCCTCGCACTTCCGATCTGGGCGCCGCAGAGGTAGGGCTCGCGCTGGACAGTCGCGGGTTCATCAAGGTCGATGAAGGCTTCCGCACCAATCTGCCAGGCATCTATGCGATTGGGGACGTGATTGGCGGGCCCATGCTGGCGCACAAAGCCTCGGAGGAGGGCGTGGCCCTGGCCGAGATGCTGGCGGGCCAGAAACCCGAAGTGGACCACAGTCATATCCCCTGGGTGATCTACACCTGGCCGGAAATTGCCTGGGCCGGAGCCACGGAGCAGTCCCTGAAGGCTGAGGGACGCGCCTACAAGGTGGGCAAGTTTCCGTTCCTCGCCAGCGGACGTGCCCGCGCAATGGGCGAGACCGATGGCTTCGTGAAGGTCCTCTCCGACGCCACGGATGACAGTCTGCTCGGAGTGCACTGCCTGGGTCCCAATGCCTCCGAACTCATCGCGGAAGCCGTCATCACCATGGCCTTTGGCGGGAGCGCGGAGGACATCGCACGCACCGTGCACGCCCATCCGACCCTGGCCGAGTCCCTGCACGAGGCGGCGCTGGGCACGGACGGGCGCATGATCCACCTGTAAACAGGGTGAGCGGGCGCCCCGTCCTGGGGCGGTTGCTTTCTTGTGCGGCGCAACGGTAGATTACCTGCAACACTCTTTCCCGGAAGCTCACGAGCATGACCGACACCGCCCAGAAGCGCGTCATCAAGAAGTATCCGAACCGCCGCCTGTACGACACCAACGAAAGCAAGTACGTCACCCTTGCGGACGTCCGGCGCCTGGTGCTGGAGGACATTCCTTTCTGCGTGATCGACAAGAAGTCGAACGAGGACATCACCCGCAACATCCTGCTGCAGATCATCGTGGAGCAGGAAGAGAGCAGTGAACCGATTTTCACGACCGATGTGCTGCAGCAGATGATCGGGTTCTACGGCAACTCTGCCAACCGGCTTGCCGGCGACTTCCTCCGCAACAGCGTGAACGTGCTCTACCAGCAGCAGAAAAACCTGCAGACACAGATGTCGAACGCCCTGAACATGGCACCCATGCCCGCGGCATTTACTGAACTTGCCAAGCGCAACATGGAAATGTGGCAGCGGGTGCAGGAAAACTTCTTCCGGCCTGTAGGCATGGGACAGCCCGAGGCAGACGAGAAGGAAAAGAGCTGAGATCTGCCGGATGACGCCGGCCCCGCTCAGTGCGAGGCCGCCGGAGCCGGGTACAGCCGAATCCCCGACTGGTGGATTCGAAGACAGGCAAGGGCGCTCCCGGGAGGGAAGCGCCCTTTCAGTTTCCGGAGGGAATCCCGGTCAGGCTGCGAGCTGGCTCGCCAGTTCGCCCTGGATGCGCTCAATCTGCTGCAGGAGCGCCTCCGGCACTCGGGTGCCGAACTCCGTGAAGTACTGCGCGATTTCCTCCATCTCCCGATTCCAGACCTCAGGGTCCACTGCCAGCAGGGCTTCG
Organism: Pseudomonadota bacterium; assembly: GCA_039800485.1. Taxonomy (GTDB): domain Bacteria; phylum Pseudomonadota; class Gammaproteobacteria; genus CAIKBL01. The sequence continues at coordinate 5,083 of JBDLQR010000206.1, read as the reverse complement.
AGCGTCGTACGCCGGATGTCGAGCCCCGAGAGATCCAGACCGGCGAGTTCCGGCACATGGCCGATCGGCGTGCGGAGGGCGGCAGCGCGGCCCGCGCAACGCTCGACGATCCACTTCAGTACACGCATGTTCTCGCCATAGCCGGGCCACAGGTAGCGGCCGTCGGCATCCTTGCGGAACCAGTTCACGTGGAACACCTTCGGCGGATGCGCAAGACGCGGCCCCAAGGTATTCCAGTGTGTCCAGTAGTCACCGAAGTTGTAGCCACAGAAGGGTTTCATGGCCATGGGATCGCGGCGGACCTGCCCTACCTGGCCCACAGCCGCGGCGGTGGTTTCCGAGGCCACGGAGGCTCCGGTGAACACGCCATGTGTCCAGTCCAGTGCTTCGTAGACCAGGGGGGCCACGCTGGAGCGACGTCCACCGAAGATGATTGCCGAAATGGGCACACCGCCCGGTGCATTCGCCTCTGCCGCATAACTCGGACATTGCTCGGCAGAGACCGTGAAGCGTGAGTTCGGATGGGCGGCAGGCCCTTGGGCGCGGTCGAATTCACGGCCTTGCCAGTCGATAAGGCCAGCGGGTTCGGGATCATCAATCCCTTCCCACCAGGGTTTGCCGTCGGGCGTCAGTGCGACATTGGTGTAGATGGCATTGCGGCCGAGCGTCGACATGCAGTTCGGGTTTGTCTTCATGCTCGTGCCGGGTGCCACGCCGAAGAAACCCGCTTCGGGGTTGATTGCGTAGAGCCGGCCATCGGGACCGGGGTGTAACCAGGCGATGTCGTCGCCGACGGTCCAGACCTTCCACCCCTTGAACGCAGCGGGGGGCACCAGCATCGCGAGATTGGTCTTGCCACAGGCCGACGGGAATGCTGCCGCCACGTAAGTCGTGTTGCCCTGAGGGTCTTCCAGTCCGAGGATCAGCATGTGCTCGGCCAGCCAGCCTTCCGTACGCGCCTGCCAGCTCGCAATGCGCAGTGCATGGCATTTCTTGCCGAGCAGGGCGTTACCGCCATAGCCGGACCCGAAACTCTTGATCAGGAGTTCTTCCGGGAAATGCATGATGAAGCGGCGCTCCGGATCGAGCTCTCCGATTGAATGCAGTCCACGGACGAAGGAGTTACCCGCCTCGATGTGGCGCAACGCCCGTGCGCCGATGCGCGCCATGATGCGCATGTTGGCCACCACGTAGGGGCTGTCAGTGATTTCTACGCCAGCGCGGGAGTAAGGAGAATCGTAAGGTCCCATCAGATAGGGAATGACATACATGATGCGGCCACGCATGCAGCCGGCGTAGAGCGCATCCATCTTCTGATGCGCTGCTTCGGGCGCCATCCAGTTGTTGTTGGGGCCTGCATCCTCCGGATTCCGGGTGCAGACGAAGGTGAGGTGTTCAACTCGCGCGACATCGCTGGGGTCGGATCGATGGAGATAGCAGTCGGGGTGGGTTTCCGGGTTCAACTTGAGCAGCGAACCGTCCTTGATCATGGTTTGCACGAGTGCCTGGTTCTCCGCCTCGGAACCATCACACCAGTGCACAGCCTCCGGCTGCATCAGCGACGCCATCTGTTCGACCCACGTCGCCAACTCCAAATTCGAGGTCATTGCCTGGGATCTCCTGGATATCGGGAATTCTGGTCTTCGGGACCGCGCGGCGCGGCCCCGTCCGGCGGGGCGGAAAGGGTGGCCATGCTACCCAAGGTGTGTCGGGTTTTGAAGGAAATCGGCAGCCCGCGTCGAAAGTTTAAACCGATGCAGGGGGTGGCTGCTCCGCAGGCCGCGCTTCCCTTGTCCGCGGCCACGGGGAATCTCGGAAAAAACAGTTGACGCATTGCAGCAATCGACTTATGCTGCGTAGCAACATACACCCCGATATTGTTCGGGATACTCCCCAAGGAGCAGCACATGGAATCGATCTTCACCCCCCCGAACTTCATGTCGCCGGAATTCTTCGGACGCTTCGACGGCTTCCGCAAGCTGTCCACCGACAGCGTGAAGCGCCTCGAAGGCCTCAACCTGAAGCTCACCGAAAACCTCATGAAGAAGCAGGCCGAGCTCATCAGCTTCGCGATGGATACCAGTAACCGTACCGTTGCACTCTACAGCGAAGGCAAGGCGCTCCCGGAAATCTTCTCCGAGCAGGCCAAGCTTGCCAGCGACTGCGGTTCGCGCATGTTCTCGCTCATGCAGGAAGCCGGCAGCGTGATCGCAGACAGCCAGGTTGAATACCGCACCTGGCTGGAAGACGGCTACAAGGTGTTCGCCGAGCAGATGCAGTCAGTGACCTCTGAATTCAACCCGCTGGCGCAAGCCAAAGCCGGTTGATGGCCCGCCACCGCGCCCATGGCGGTGGCTTGAGAATGACCTCCCCTCTTCCCTCCTGTGTTGGCGGTCTCCGCCAACCTGGAGGGAGCTTTTTAGCCCCCTTTCCCCGACACGCGTCGCCCCCGGGCCTTTCTGCGTGCGATTGGTGCGCCGCCTGACCGACTCTTCAGCCATTCCGCCACGGAATCCGCCAGAAGAGTGCGTGGGTGCCGGCTGACGTAGATACCGATGTGTCCGCCCGGCAGTTCGAGCTCGGTGTAATCCCGGGTACCTACCAGTCCCGCCAGCGCGCGCGATGAGGCCGGCGGCACCAGATGATCACGTGCCGCGAAGACATTGAGCACCGGCATCGTGACGCAGGCCAGATCCACCGTGGCTGAACCCACGCGCAACTGCGCTTTCATGAGCGCATTCTGCTGATAGCAGCCCCGGGCAAACTCCCGGAACGCCGCCCCTACCAGCGCCGGGCTGTCAAAGATCCACTTCTCCATGGCCAGGAACATGGCGCTGGCCGCGTCGTCATCAATGGCGGCGACGAAGTCCGCATATTTCTGCTGACCGAGCTGGAAGGGCTTTTGCGCCAGGAACACGGCATTCAGCAGCTCGCCAGGAATATTGCCCCAGGCGTCCACCAGCGCATCCACATCCACTGCGCTGAGCAGGTGACTGAGAAGGTCATCAGGCGTCTGAAAATCGACCGGCGTGACCGTGGTAATCAGGTGGCCGACCTTGTCGGGATTCAGGGCGCTGTAGCAGAGACTGAATGTTCCACCCTGACAGATGCCGAGCAGGTTCACTTTTTCGCAGCCCCGCTGGGCGCGCAGGAGATCCACGCAGGCGTCCATGTCATGCACGATGTAATCAGCGAGTGTGCGCCCTGCATCAATCGCGTCGGGAGATCCCCAGTCGATGAGGTAGACCTCAAGTCCCCGCGCCAGAAGCTCGGCTATCAGCGAGCAGCCAGGCATCAGATCCGCCATGTAAGGCCGATTGACCAAGGCATAGACCATCAAGACAGGGATGGGGCTGGCAAGGTTTGCGGGCGCGCGATAACGAAACAGCCGCATCTTGCCCCGGGCAAGCACGAGTTCCCGCTGCGCATGCGTCGGCGGTGCATCGTCCCACTCGCGCAGACGGGCGGCTGCACGTGCGCGGCTGGCGACAATACCGGCCAGTTCTTTCTGCAGATCTTCGGGAGTGAATTGCAGCTTCGGCATGACGCTCAGGCCTGCGGCGCCGGATTGGTATTGAACCAAGGCCCCATCACGGCTGACTGCGCCGACTGCCAGTCTGCCCAACCGCGTTTGAGTGCAGAGGCGGAGTTGATCCATTCGCCGAAAGCGCGTGCGTAATCGGACTGGAGCGCTCGTTCACGATAAGCCTGGTCCACCGTTTCTGACCACCACTGCGACAGCGCGTGGACCGAAGTGATGGCTTCATCATCGTCCTGTTGCAGATCTTCACGGCAACGTGTCAGCGCAGTCTGCATGACCTCCAGATGCAGACCCTGCAATTTCTGCAGTGCCTTGCCATGCGAGATCCCGGCGCGGGCCAGGGCTGCCCACCGCGCATGCGTCTCACGCCCGATTCCGAGTATCGGGTGGCTCTGGGTGTCCAGCCAGTCGAGGAAGGGGTCGATTGCCGGCAGAACGCTGGTGCGCAGCCCTGCCACCTGCAGCTCAAGCCAGTTGAACAGCGCCACGCAGACGTCGGTCATGGAAAGTGTCGGCCCCGGTGTCTTGCCGAGGCTTGCCGCCATCGCGTCCAGCAACTCGGCAAGATCCTGGAAGGCTGCGGTAGGGTCGCGGGCTGCACCCTGTGGCGGCAGGCCGAAGGCCGCGAGGGCATCTGCGCCCGGACCCATGGCCCGCAACCATGCGCTCAGCAGGCGTTGACCCGCCGGCTGCCAGGATGCGTCATCCACCCGGCGCGGCCGGCATCAGCGTCCCGCGCGATGGGCCACCAGATCCTCGACCACCGCGGGTTCAGCCAGCGTGCTGGTATCGCCCAGGCTGTCGAGCTCATTGGCCGCAATCTTGCGCAGGATGCGCCGCATGATCTTGCCGGAACGGGTCTTCGGCAGGCCCGGCGCCCACTGCACGACGTCCGGTGTGGCGATGGGGCCAATCTCCTTGCGCACGTGGTCGATGAGCTGCTTGCGCAGGTTCTCATCGGGCGCGTAGCCCTGCATGAGTGTGACGTAGGCATAGATGCCCTGACCCTTCAGATCATGCGGATAGCCCACGACGGCGGCCTCGGAAACAGCCGGATGCAGCACCAGTGCGCTCTCGACCTCGGCGGTGCCGATACGGTGGCCAGAGACATTGATCACATCGTCGATACGGCCGGTAATCCAGTAATAGCCGTCGGCATCGCGTCGCGCGCCGTCACCCGTGAAGTAGGTGCCCGGAAACATCCGGAAGTAGGTGTCCTTGAAACGCTCGTGGTCGCCATACACCGTGCGCATCTGGCCCGGCCACGAGCGCTTGAGCACGAGTGCACCGCTGGTGGCGCCTTCAAGCTCATGCCCCTTTTCATCCAGCAGTGCAGGCTCGATACCGAACAGCGGCAAGGTCGCGGAGCCGGGCTTGAGCGGTCGCGCGCCCGGCAGCGGTGAGATGAGGATGCCCCCGGTCTCGGTCTGCCACCAGGTATCCACTATCGGGCAACGGCCATCGCCCACGACGTGGTAATACCACTCCCAGGCCTCGGGGTTGATGGGCTCCCCTACGGAACCGAGCAGGCGCAGCGAGCTG
>JBDLQR010000205.1:0-5552 GCA_039800485.1 Pseudomonadota bacterium | reverse complement strand
GCGCGCCCACGGCCGTCCGGCGCTTCTCAGCCTGAGTGGACTCTGCGCAGCATGGCCGTACAGACCAGTGAAATCGCAATCATGTTTGCCGACCTCAGCGGCAGCACTCGCCTGTACGAAGTGCTGGGCGACGCGGCTGCCCGTGTGCGGGTCGCACGCTGCGTGGAAATGCTCTGCGCGGTGGCGAGCGAGTTCGGTGGCCGCACGCTCAAGACCATAGGCGACGGAATCATGTGCACGTTCCCCACGGCTGACGCCGCGGTGGAGGCTGCTTGCACCATGCAGTCGCGTACCGACGACGAGGCCACGGAGCTCACTCCGTCCGGGCCGCTCGCACTCGCCATCCGGGTGGGCCTGCACGTGGGGCCGGTCATCATCGAGGACGGCGATGCCTTCGGGGATGCCGTCAACGTGGCGGCGCGCATGGGTGCGCTGGCCAAACCAGGCCAGATCATCACGACCCGTGAAACCGTGGCCCGGCTGTCCGCGGACCTGCGGCAACAGACACGCTTCATCGACCATGCCCCGGTGCGCGGCAAGCGGCTGACCATGGATATCCACGAGATCCTGTGGCAGCCCGAGGATGTGACGATGATGTCCATCCCGCTGGGTCGTCCTGTCCTGGAGGTGCCCCGGCTGCGCCTGCGTTACCGGGAGACCGAGCTTGTGATGGATGCCGAGCGGCCTGTGGTGGTCCTGGGGCGCAGCACGACGGCAGATCTTCCCGTTGAGGAAAGCCTCGCCTCACGCCTGCATGTGCGCATCGAGCAACGCCGGGGCAAGTACTACCTCACCGATCTGAGCACCAACGGCACGCATGTGCGCAGTGCAGGAACGCAAGCGTTCCTGCGTCGCGAAGAAATGCTTCTCGGCACACAGGGTGAGATCAGTCTGGGCCGCCCCTTCGGCGATGCGCCGCAAGAGTACGTACACTTCGTCACTGAATCGCCTGCCGAAGGCGGAGCGGCCGAGAATCCCATGAGTCAGACCGCATGAATGCACTGCACCAGCGCAGCGCGCAGTCCCCGTTCACCTGGAAGTCAGCGAGCGTCACTCACGCCGGCAAGGTCCGCACGGTCAACGAGGACGCCGTGTGCGATCGGCCGGATGCCGGCCTGTGGGCGGTGGCGGATGGACTGGGTGGTCACTCGGCCGGGGATCTGGCCAGCCAGACCGTGATCGACGCCCTGCAGCGCCTGAAACCCTATGCGGAACTCAGCGTGATGGTGGAGTTCATGGAACATGGTCTGCTGGAGGCCAATCAGCGCCTGCTGCAGATTTCCGGCGAGCGCCAGCAGGTGATAGGCAGTACCGTGGTCGCCCTCGCCATCGTGGACCGTTATGCGGCCTTCCTGTGGGTGGGGGACAGCCGTCTTTACCGCTATCGGGGGGGCGTGCTGCGCCAGATGACCACCGATCATTCCCAGCAGCAGCGTTTCATCGAAGAAGGGGTGATGTCGCGAGAGGAAGCCCAGGCGCACCCCCACGGGCATCTCCTGACGCGCGCCGTCGGCGCGCACGAAGATCTGCGCGTGGATCTGGATGTCTGTCTGCTGCGCGGAGGTGACACTTTTCTGCTGTGCTCGGATGGCCTCGACAAGCATGTGTCCCAGGATGAGATCGCCGTCCATCTCGCGCGCGGGGATGCCGCCGCGGGCGTGAACTCACTGCTGGAGCTCGTGCTGAGTCGCGGAGCGAGCGACAATGTCACCATGTGCGCCGTGAATATCCGATGAAACCCCGCGAGCTGACTCCCGTCCGTGTACTGGCCCGCCGCTATGCGGGGGGCGAGCTGTCGCAACGCGATTACATCCACCAGCGTCGAGCCTTGCTTGATGACATCGCGGCCGGACGCATCCCGCTGCCCGACGAGGATATTCCCCCTTCGCCGCCCCCGCGGCGCGCCCTCAATGAGGCACTGGCGACCGACGATACCGTGGAATTCTCGCTGCCCGGGGGCCTTGGAAAGGGGCGTACGCTCACGCTTGCGATCACCGGTGTGGTACTGCTTGGCGCGGCGGCCGGCGCGTGGCTGTGGTGGAGCGCTGGCGCGTGAGCTCAGCCACCTCCCACACGGCGGAAGATCGGGCTTTGCAAAACAGTGATGCCCGCGAACTCGACAAATTCGGGGCCTTGGCCGGCTCCTGGTGGGATCCGCAGGGCCCCAGCAGGCCACTGCACGAAATCAACTCCTGCAGACTGGACTTCATCCGGCAGCGCACGGCGCTGCAAACCGCGCGGGTGGTGGATGTGGGTTGTGGCGGGGGAATCCTCACCGAAGCCCTCGCCCGCCATGCAGGTACCGTCGCGGGGGTTGATGCCTCGGCCGAAGTGATCAGCGTGGCCCGTGCGCATGCGGCTGAAAGCGGACTCGCCATTCGCTATGAGGTCCTCACGGCGGAGGCGCTGGCGGTGCAGGAACCCGCCTCATTTGACTGCGTGGTCTGCATGGAACTGCTCGAGCACGTGCCGGACGTACCCAGTCTGCTCGGTGCCTTGAAGAAGCTCCTGAAGCCCGGGGGCGACCTCTTTCTGTCCACCCTGAACCGCTCGCCGCGCGCCTGGCTGGAGACCGTGGTGGCGGCAGAATATCTGCTGAAGCTCCTGCCGCGCGGCACGCACGACTATCGCAAGTTCGTGCGCCCGCGTGAGCTGGCCGCCCTGCTGCGCGCGCAAGGACTGACCGTGCGCGAGATTCGCGGCATGCGCTATCAGCCGTGGCGCGGTCGTGCAGTGCTGGTCCCGGACCCTTCCGTCAATTACCTCGTGCACGCCCGCCTTGACTGATCTGCCAGCACCGCGCGCGGTGCTCTTCGACCTCGATGGCACCTTGCTGGATACCGCGCCGGATCTGGCGGGCGCATTGAATCGCCTGCGCAAGCAGGAAGGCTTGCCAGCGCTTCCCTACGAGACGATTCGTCCGCACGTCTCGCACGGCGCTGCCGCGCTCACCCGGCTGGGCTTTGCGCTGAATGTCGATGATCCGGCCTTTGAACCCCTGCGCCTGCGGCTGCTCGATGAATACCATGCCCACGTCGCGGACGAGACGCGTTACTTTTCCGGCATGGAAAGCACGCTTGAGACCCTTGTCCGGCACGGCCTGAAGTGGGGCATCGTCACCAACAAACCCGGCTGGCTCACCACGCCGCTGATGGCGCGGATGGCTCCCGTCCACCCGCCCTTGAGCGTGGTGAGTGGCGATACCCTCCCCGTGCGCAAACCCGATCCCGCGCCGCTGCTGCTTGCCGCAGAACAGCTTGGCGAGATCCCGCAGGCCTGTGTCTACATCGGCGATGCGGAGCGGGATGTGGAGGCTGGCCGACGTGCCGGCATGCGCACGCTCATCGCACGCTATGGTTACCTGGGGACTCTCGACACCCCGGACGCCTGGGGTGCCGATGGTTTCATCGAGACGCCCCTCGCGCTGTGTGACTGGCTGCAGAGCCACGGCTGGCTGGGCGCGGTGGAATGAGCGCACTGCAAACCGCAGATCTCTCCTCGCCCGCCTTGCTCGAGCATCTGCCTGCGCCAGGGTCCGAACTGTATTACGCACTGCTCTACCAACCCGCGGGGACACGCCCGGCACTCACGCTGATAGAGGCCTTCCGGCGGACCATCAGCGCGATCCCGCTGGGCAGTTCCAATGCGGAGATCACGCACACGCGCCTGGCCTGGTGGCACGAGGAGCTGCACAGTCTGGAAGGCACGGCGGCGCGACATCCCCTGCTGCGCGCCTTGCATCCGCTGGTGCGAATACACCCGACGCTGCTGGCCGCCATGTTCAGTCTGGTGGAAGGCGTGGCCCGCCAGCTCGCGCATCCCCGTTACGCCGAGGCAGACGAACGCCACGCACTCCTCCGGGAGTGCCACGGACCCCTCTGGCGGGTGCACGGTGACCTGTGTGGCGTACACGGGGAGACGGATCTGCAGCACCTGGTGGAACTCGGCGTGCTGACTGAGCTCGCGTGGCTGCTGCGCGATCTGCGTCGCGCGATCACGGGCGGGCTCAGCGTACTCTGTCGGGATCACGAACCAGCATCCGGCACCCCTGCCGATGACGAGACCTTCTACCGCGAATGCCTGCAGCGCGAACTGGCTTCATTGCTGGAGGCCCTCGGCAGCACACGGGCGCGCTTCACGCAACGTCCATTGCGAGCGCGGGACCTGCGCTGTCTGCGGACGCTGGCATTGCTGGCAGAGCGCACACTGCAGGAAGTCCTGGCGGACGGCGCCGATGCCTGGTGCCGTCGACTGGAACTGACACCGCTCAGGAAACTGCTGCTCGCATTGCGGGTTCGAGTCTCAGCCTGACCCTGAGACGCCGGAGCTCCTCGCGACCTGTGTTGCCCTCATCGAGCGCAATCGTGTATCGGCGCCTGCCTGTTGCCAGCGGCAGGATCACGAAGGTCCCCATCACGAACGGATGACCTGCCAGGCGCAGCGGCTCGCGCGTCTCGGCGCAGCCGCGCAGACACCATTGGCCAGCCGTCGTGAGTTCCAGTGCACGGTAGGCACGGGCGGCTGCAAGCAGCTCGCGCTCGGTGGCGTAACAGCTCACGCCAAGCAGCAGCAGGCTTGGCAGGATCTGCCAGATCCATGGCAGGGCGAGCAGCACCAGTCCCGCCGCCAGCGCATGCAGCGTGCGCAACGTACCCAGTGTGCGGCCGGAGGGTCGCAGCGGCAGGATCAGGGGCTGCTGGAAACGGTTGTGCATGCGGCAAGGCTAGCAGTCCCGGCAGCCGCTCCCAAGTGCTTGTCCATGCTCACGGATCAGTCGCTTGAACAGGGTTTTTGCGGCTTGAATTACGTCACTTCACGCCAGATACTAGCTGGCCAATCGAAGCCTGAAGCAGCGAACTGCTCCGTGAGATCCATGCGCCAATCCGTTGCGGAAAATGAGACCCCCGAGGCGACGTCCTCACCTGCCGTGCCAGCTGCCGACACTGCAGGGTCGAGCGTCCCGACCACACCAAGACCACGGGAAATAGGGGGCCCCAAAGGGCCCGAGCCTACCCGTTATGGTGACTGGGAGCGCAAGGGGCGCTGCGTGGATTTTTGAGTCACCTCGCCGGTGTGATGGCCCGCACAGGGCACACGAATCCGGGGAATCTTTCCCCAGGCATTGAACCAACAACCCGGGAAACGGTACTCCCGTTCAGGCAAATGTCTGACGTGACACCCCAACCCCAGAAGATGGAGCGATGATGAGTCGAAGCAAACCGCTGTCGCCACACCTGCAGGTCTACAGACCGCAGATTACGAGCGTCCTTTCGATCACCCACCGGGCAACCGGTATTGCACTCAGCGCCGGCACCGTGGTCCTCCTCTACTGGTTGGCCAGCGCGGCAGGTGGCAGCGAAGCCTACGCGGCGGCACAGGGTGTGTTCTCCAACGGGCTTGTGAAGCTTCTGCTCGTCGGCTGGACCTGGGCCTTCTTCTACCATCTGTGCAATGGCCTGCGGCATCTGGCTTGGGATGCCGGCTACGGCTTCAAGATCAGCACCGTGTATCGCTCCGGTTACACGGTGATTGTGGCGTCGCTGGTGCTGACC
>JBDLQR010000204.1:0-5087 GCA_039800485.1 Pseudomonadota bacterium | reverse complement strand
GATCCTCGCGGTCGGCGCGTTCGTCCAGCAGCAGGTCGAGCAGTGGTGCGGCGCCGATACAGCCCAGCTTGAGCACGCCGAGGCGGAAAACCCTGTCAGCCATTGAATCCTCCAGGCAGTTCTTGCGGAAAAGGGAAGGGAGAGACTAGCACGCCGCGCGCGCAGCGCCGAGGAAGCGGCCTATGTGCGGGTGATGCGCACCGCGACCTTCGGCACATGGGTGCCCGCACCGAGGAGCACGCCGCGCAGCGGCGTGACATCCGAAAAGTCGCGACCCCAGCTGAGGGTAATGAACTCGGTGTCGGCAAACTTGCCGTTGGTGGGATCGCAGCCGATCCAGCCCGAGACGGGGCAGCGGGTAGCGACCCAGGCATGCGAGGTGTCTGCCCCTTGCAGGGCCGGCGCGCCCGGCGCGCGCTCATTGATGATGTAGCCGCTCATGTACCGTGCGGGCAGGCCGAGGCCACGCAGGCCGCTCAACATGAAGTGTGCAAAGTCCTGACACACGCCGCGGCGTTTGGCTTCGACCTCGGCGACCGGGGTCGAGATGGTGGTCGCGAGCGGGTCGTACACGAAATCTTCCCGGATGCGCAGCGTAAGCTCATGCAGCGCGGCAAGCAGTGGCCTGCCGGGAGAGAAACTCCGACGGGCGTAATCCGTTGCCTCGGCCAGCAGTGGCACATGGGGCGAGGGCAACCTGAACTCCGCGAGTGCGGGATCATCGCTGAGTCGCGTACCGGGCGGCATGGCATCGCGGTCCCAGGGTGTTTCCGCATCCCGTCCGGGGAGCTGGCTGCTCACCGTTACCTCCGACTCTGCGCGAACCAGCAGCTCGCGGTGCATGGTTTCATGCGTGAAGCGCAGCGTGCGGTTGCCGAAATAATCCGTTGCCCAGGACTGTTCGGTGGCTTCGGGCGTGAGTGCGATGTGATGGCTCGTGACTTTCTGCCAGGCCGTTTCGCGCGGCGAGAGATGAGCCAGATGGCGTCCACTGCTCACCGGATATTCGTAGGCATAACGGGTCTCATGGACCACCTTGTAGCGCACGGCTGCGGGACTCATGGAGCGAGGGTGGGCAGGCCGACTTCGCCCAGATGACTGAAGTACTGGCCGGATAGTTCGTCGTTCAGATCGAGTGCCGCCTGATGGACCGCGCGCAGCACCTTGCGGAAAACGCGATGATCGGGATCGGGATTCTCGCGATGCAGGACTGCCAGACGCGTGCGGAGCTCGCGCAGGGGCTGCACGCCCCGGTAGCCGACCTCCCGCTCCAGGTGCACGAGGTAATCCACGAGCCCGCCCAGCAGGAAGTCCACGGCGCGCGGATTGGCCTCATCAAAGACCACCAGCTCCAGCACGGAAGCCCAGTCCGTCCGTGTCATGTACCGCGCCCGATAGGTCACACCGGAGTCGCAGAGTTCGAGCAACCAGCCGAGGTTCTCCGGACTGCATTCATCGAGCGCCACATCGATGGCGGAGGTCACGAAAGCGAGCCGTTCCAGGCGTCTGCCAATGGACAGGAAACGCCAGCCGAGATCGCGCGTCATGCCGTCAATCGCAAAACCGGCAACTGTCATCATGGCGATGATGACCCGGTCCAGCCACTCCAGACTCTCGGCCACCGAGAGTTGGCGGCCGAGCGCCGTTTCCTGCATCAGGCGATTGATGACCCGCCAGTTATCGAGCGACATGCGCTCGCGCAGGCCGAAGCCGACGCGCGCGAGATGCCCGAGTTGGGTGGGAAGACCCGCCGGATCGCTGTCCAAGGTGGCAGCGCGACACCAGGGACGTGTGCCGCGAGCCGGCAGGCCCTCGAGACCCTCCCGGGCAGCAAGGGAGGCGAGGGCCTGGGTGATCTCTCCCGCGTCCTGCACCAGGGCATTGATGCCGGTACGCAGGAGCCGCGCCGTGTCGTCGCAGCGTTCCGCGTAACGCCCGAACCAGAAGAGATTCTCCACGACGCGCGAGGTGATGACGGCGCCGCCACGCGGCCGGCGTTCACTGAGCAACGTGGGCGAGGGTTGTGCCTGCGCCGCAGCCAGGATCCAGGTGTCCTTGGTGCCGCCCCCTCGCTGGCTTGAAACAATGCGGGGATCGGATTGGGTGGCCACCCGCGTGAGTGCGCCCGGCATGACGACATAGCCCCGCGGGCTCGCGATGGCGAAGCTGCGCAAACCTATCCCGCGGCCGCCGAGGCGTGTGCCCTGCGTGAAGCTCGGCGCCTGGGAAATACGGACGGTTTCCTGAGCCAGATATTCATGAGGCGCCGCAGACAGACGCGCCTTGAACTCGAGTCGCGCGGCCCCGGTGAGATCCTGTCCGAAGACCGGTTCGAAGCTTCGCGCCGGATCGGCCGGTTTGAAGATCAGGCGGTCCATTTTCTCCAGGGCATCGTCGCGTGCAGCCGGCTCCCCGCACCACCAGGTCGCAACCGAGGGCAGCTTGAGTTTTTCGCCCAGCAAGTGCTCGCACAAGCGCGGCAGGAATCCGAGCAGGCAGCCTGATTCGACGACTCCGGAGCCCAGTGCATTGGCCATCAGCACCGTGCCTTTTCGCGCACATTCCAGAAGGCCGGGCACACCAAGCGCCGAATCCGCCCGCAGCTCCAGCGGATCACAATAGGCATCATCCTGACGCCGCACGATGGCGTGCACGCGTTTCAAGCCCTGCAGGGTCTTCATCCAGACCCGTTCCCGGCGCACCACCAGATCGCCGCCCTCGACCAGCGGAAAGCCGAGATAACGCGACAGGAACGCATGCTCGAAGTAGGTCTCATTGAAAGGCCCCGGCGTCAGCACCACGATCTGCGCTGGACCATCGCCTTCGGGGGCGTAGTGCACCAGGGCATCACGCAGCGCGAGGAAGTAACCTGCGAGGCGTCGTACCCCAAGGGAATTGAACAGATCCGGAAACGCGCGCCCGACCACCAGCCGGTTTTCAAGCGCATATCCGGCACCGGAAGGTGCCTGGGTGCGATCACTGAGCACCCACCAGCGACCATCGGGTGAGCGCGCCAGATCTGCCGCATAGTGATGCAGATGGATCCCGCCGGGAACGTGCATGTTGCGGGCCGGTCGCAGATAGCCACTGTGTCCGAGAATCATCGCCGACGGCAGCAGACCCTCCTGCAACAAGCGCTGCTTGCCGTAGAGATCTTCGAGGATCAGATTGAGCAGCCGTGCGCGCTGTGCCACGCCCGCCTCGATTTCAGCCCATTCGGCTGCGGGCAGCACCAGCGGCAGGCAGTCGAGCTGCCACGGACGGTCGAGACCCTGCGGGTCGGCATAGACGTTGTAGGTGATGCCGCTGTCGCGGATGTCTCTGGCCACACCTTCCAGGCGTGCCTGCAGGGCACTTGCAGACAAGCCACCCAGCTCCTCGCAAACCCTTGCCCAGTGAGCGCGTGGCTTGCCGTCACGACCACGCAGCTCGTCATAGCGATCCCGCTCGTGGGGGTAATGTGCGAACAGATTCTGCAACATGGAGATTCTGTGGTCCGGTGATTTCTTCAGCGCTGGCGGCGCAGGTCGAGCGTACAAGGACTGTCCATCTCCCGGATGGCCGGATCCGGCACGCGCGCATCGGGATTGAGTCCGATTCTGAAGAATCGCGCAAGCCGGCGCGCGTCGGCCTCGTTGGCGTTGACCGGGCGCGTGGCGTAATTGCGGCCACCGGGATGCATCACATGGTACTGGCAGGCACCGAGCGCCCGTTCCGACCAGGTGTCCAACAGCTCGAAGCTGAGCGGGGCGTCCACGCCCAGTGTCGGGTGCAGGCAAGAGGGCGGTTGCCAGGCGCGATAGCGCACACCGGCCACGAATTCGCCCTCGGTGCCTGTGGGCTGCAGGGGCAGGGCTTTTCCATTGCAGGTCACGATATGGCGACTGTCAGCCATCCCGCGCACGCGTACCTGCAGACGCTCCAGCGAGGAATCGACGAACCGTGTAGTGCCACCTTGCGCCTGTTCTTCACCGAGCACTTGCCAGGGCTCGAGCGCCGCGCGCAGCTCGATGGCGATGCCGCGCGCAGCGAAGTCGCCGAGACGCGGAAAGCGGAATTCAAAGTGGGGAGCGAACCAGGCCGGGTCAAAGGCAAACCCATGCTCAGCGAGATCCTCGAGTACGTCGCTGAAATCCTCCCAGAGGTAATGCGGCAGCATGAAGCGGTCATGCAGCTGATTGCCCCACCGCTGCAGTCGGCGCGGCCGGTAGGGGTGTTGCCAGAACCGCGCGACCAGCGCCCGCAACAGCAACTGCTGCACCAGGCTCATGCGGGCATGCGGGGGCATTTCGAAGGCGCGCAGTTCAAGCAAGCCCAGTCTGCCCGTCACGCCCTCCGGTGAATAAAGCTTGTCGATGCAGAATTCCGCACGATGGGTGTTGCCGCTGACATCCACCAGCAGATTGCGAAACAGGCGGTCCACCAGCCAAGGGGCGACGGGCGCACCGGGTACCGACTGCTGGCGGGCGAGCTCCTGCAGGGCGATCTCAAGTTCATGCACGGCCTCTGGGCGCGCTTCGTCGGCTCGCGGCGCCTGACTGGTGGGCCCGATGAAAAGTCCCGAAAAAAGATAGGACAGCGCGGGATGCTGGTGCCACCACGCCACCATGCTGGCCAGCAGATCAGGCCGCCGCAGGAACGGCGAGTCTCCTGGTGTCGCGCCCCCGAGCACGAAGTGATTGCCGCCACCGGTGCCTTCATGTCGGCCATCGAGCATGAACTTCTCGCTCGACAACCCACACTGTCGTGCCGCGTCATAGAGGAAGGTTGTCTGTTCGACCAGCCCCTCCCAGTGGCCGGCGGGGTTGACGTTGACTTCGATGACGCCGGGGTCTGGCGTGATGCGCAGATGCACGAGTCGCGGGTCACGGGGTGGCTCATAACCCTCGAGCGCGACCGGGCAGCGGAGCTTGCGCGCAGTGTCCTCGATGGCCGCAACCAGCGCGATGAAGGCCTCCACGCTGTCCAGAGGCGGCAGGAACACGAACAGACACCCGTTGCGCGGCTCAACGCACAGAGCCGTGCGCGTCATCCCTGCCGCAGACACAAACGGCTGCGGCGCTACCGCATCCTGCTTGCGGGCTCGA
>JBDLQR010000203.1:0-2513 GCA_039800485.1 Pseudomonadota bacterium | reverse complement strand
GCCTCGCGCACGGCGCGCGTCTCGATCTCTTCCTCCGAATCGGTCAGGTAAAACGCGGTCATCGAGAGGATGTAGATCTTGTCCGGATCACGGCCGGCCTGCTCTGCGCCCTGGCGCACGTTGGCAATCATCCATTTCACGAGATCCGGATGGACTGCGCCGAAGAGGATCACCCCGTCCGCAATCTTGCCCGCGAGCTGAGCGACCTTGGGACCACTGGCAGCCAGATAGATCGGAATCCTGTCCTTGATGTTGATGTAACCCATGTTCGGGTTGAGGAACTTGATCTTGCGGTGGCGATCGCCTTCCGAGTAGTCGGTGATCTTGCCGTCGAACAGGTCGCGGCAGACGCGCACATGCTCTTCGAGGTCCGATACCTTGGCCGCAGGCATCCCGAGTGTGCGGCGGGTGGTGTTGCCGGTCCCGATGCCCATGATGGCGCGGCCGGGTGCGATCTCGTTGATGGTGGCCATGCCGCACGCGGAAAGGGGCGCGATGCGCGAGGCAGGGTTGGTGACACCGGGGCCTATCTTGATGCGGCTGGTGCGATCCGCGCACAGGGCCATGGCGGCGTAGACTTCACTGCCCAGCATCTGGCTGTCATACAACCAGGCGTGCGAGAAGCCGTGGTCTTCTGCGTACTTCACATCCTTGTGGATGTGAATGTCTCCCATGAAAACAAAACCGAAATCCATCGGAAGCCTCCCCCATGCTGCTGTTTTAGTGATGCGGCGGCCTGGATACGGCGCCACGACCCGATATTAGAGAGGCTGTGCAGGACCTGTAAACGACGCATGACACGACTTTCATGTCAGCCGGGATGCTGCACCGCACGTAGGGATTCGTGAGTGCAAGGCGGTTCGGTTCGCCAGTTGTCAGTCCGCAGCCTTTGGCAGAGCCGCCATCCCTGAATACCGAGGTATCGCTTCGGCTAGGTTCCTGCCGACCAAAGGGCCAGGAAGTCGAACGAGAGTTGTCGATGGTGGCGGATGGAAAGGAGAAAGATCGTGCCCCTGATGCGCGCGTATAAAAGCAGGTAATGGGACATCACGTACTCGCGTAACTCGCCGTCCGGATCCAATCCCTTCAACCGCGCGGCCAGCGATTGCGCGCCATTCGCCCCCTCGACCGAGTGCACTGACCGATCAAGGAAGTTGCGTCCCATGGCGGGAAAATGCTGGAGGTTGGGAAGCACGGTATCGGTCAACTCGTTCAGCAGGGCTTCGAAGGCTTTCGGTCCTTCGGCTTCATCCAGGAAGATCTCGATCTCTCCGAGATTGCGCTCGAAGTGGGCGGTAAGCTTGATGGCAGTACGACCGGGCACGCCATGGAGCCTCGTTCAGCCGGCTGCCTTGTCTTTCTGGCGACGCTTGAGTCCGGCCAGCACGGTCTGCGCATTCTTTGCCCGTCCTGCCGCAACGTCGGACAATCCCCTGTCGGCATCGTTGACAAGGAGCAGATGGATTCGCGCGAGGTCAAGCTGGTGGTAATAATCGAGCCGCTGAGTGTCGATGATTGCCACATAGCTCTCGCCATTCTTGGTAATGATTTTTTCTGCGCCCGCTTTTACTTGATCAGCCAGCTCCGAGAGGTTGGCTCGTGCAAGGGACAGAGGAACGATGTCACGGGTGGATATTGCCATGCCGGTCTCCTGGTGGCGGTGCGGTGTACAATATTTGGCACAAGATACACGCGCATTCAACGCATTCAAACCCTCGCAAGTCTAATTGAACACTGCCCCGTGTGACGCGCTGGTGAGCCTTGGTGGAACGCGCGTCTGCGTGCGGTTGTCACCCATGTCTCAGGTACGTGCTGTCACCTGTGTCTGAAGACCGGACAACTCGAAAGATGGCGCGCCCAGAAGGACTCGAACCTCCGACCACCTGGTTCGAAGCCAGGTACTCTATCCAACTGAGCTATGGGCGCGTGGTGTTATTCTGCGGGCGGCTCTGAGAACCGGCAACTGCCACCCCATTGGTACGCAGGAGGAGACATTGCATGTCACCCAGGGATCTGAAGCTCGGTGTCCTGTTACCGCTGTGGAACGGCTCGCTGGCGGGGGAGACCGCCGGGCTCGCACGCAATCTTTCTTTCGCACGCCATGCCGAGGCAGTCGGGCTCGACAGCGTGTGGCTGACGGACCACCTGTACTGGGAGGCCTATGTCGACTTTCGCGCTGTCGGCCTCCAGTTACCGGAGGAACTCAAGGGCGTGAAGGGCGGCCAATGGGAGTGCTGGACGGCTGCGGCTGCGGTCGCTGCCACCACGCAGCGCATCCACATCGGGACCCTTGTCTGCAACAGCACCTTCCGCAATCCGGCGCTTCTGGCGCGCATGGTGGACAACGTGACCGAGCTCAGCGCGGGACGCCTCATCCTCGGGCTGGGGGCGGGTGACTTCGTCTCGGAGCACCAGGCCTATGGCTTTGATTTCACCCGCCACGTTGCGCGCTTCGAGGAGGGCTTGCAGATCATCAAGCCGCTGCTGCGTGGTGATACCGTAACCTTTCAGGG
>JBDLQR010000202.1:0-6338 GCA_039800485.1 Pseudomonadota bacterium | reverse complement strand
ACTTTGGGGGTGTTTGCTCACGAGCTGTTACCCGGTATCAAGACAACGCCTGCCATTGCCGACGACGTGCACCGTGATCATCTCAATTTCACGCTGACCGATCTGCCGCTGCCCGGGCGCGCAGAAATAGGCTTCCTGAATTCCAAGGGCTTTGGCGGCAACAACGCCACCGGTGCTGTCATCTCGCCGCGCCTCGCGGAGGCGATGCTGTTGAAGCGTCATGGTGCAGCGGCCATCAGCCAGTGGCAGGCGCGCCGTGAAGCGACCCGCGCCGCCGCCAGGGAGTACGATGAGGCTTGCTGCCGCGGCCCCATGCAGCCCATCTACAATTTCGGCGATGGGATCATTGACGAAGAGCAGATTCGGATTTCGACCGACAGTCTGAAGCTGCCCGGCATCGAGAATTCCGTGGACCTGCACCTTCCCAACCGTTATCCGGACATGGTGTGACTCATGGCGCAGACCCGAAGTGACGGCAACTGGTGTTTCGTCTGCGGCGCAGACAACCCCGACGGTCTGCATCTGCACTTTCGCATGGAGGGTGATGTGTGCCGCGGCGAATTCACGCCGGGCAGCACGCACGGCGGCTTCGATGGCCTCACCCACGGCGGGATCCTCTTCAGTGTGCTGGACGATGTGATGGCCAACTGGCTGTTCCAGCAAGGCGCGCGCGGCTTCACCGCGCGATGCGAAATTCGCTATCGCGAGCCACTGCCACTGGGCACCCCGGTACATCTGGAAGCGCATCTCATCCAGCGCAAACGGCGCCTTTTCATGCTGAAAGCCACCGCGCGGCGGGTAGACAATGATCACGTGGTGGCTGAAACCGAGGCCGGGTTCATGGTCGAGGAGTTCGGCAGCCTGGTCACACCAACGTGACCCCGGGTGAAGCCAAGCAGTGCAGCCGCTGCGGGGCTGACTTCACCTGTGGCGCCCGCGCCGACAGCTGCTGGTGCCAGAACCTGCCCTCCCTGCCAGCAAGTGCGGTGGACGTCCGGGTGGACTGCCGATGTCCGCGCTGTCTCGAAGAGATCATCAGACTCGCCGGCCGGCCGATGCCGGAGGCCCGGACATGATTTTCACGCGAGAAAAGACCCTGCACTTCCAGCACTGTGATCCCGCCGGGATCATTTTCTTTCCGCAGTACTTCGTGCTGTTCCACGAGGTACTGGAAGACTGGTTCACCTTTGGGCTGGAACAGCCCTACGGCGAATATGTGCGCATCCAGCGCATGGGTGTGCCGGCAGTCAAGGCGGACGCCGAATTTCTGAGCCAGGCGTGGCTGGGCGATACGCTGAGGATGGAGCTGCAAGCCGTGCGGCTGGGCACGAGCTCACTGGACTACGAAGTCGAGGCCTGGCGCGAAGAGACGCTCTGTGCGCGGGGCAGCTCGACGGTGGTTCAAATCTCGCTCGACACCCGGCGCCCGGTGGCCTTCACGGGAGATCTGCGTACGCGGATGGAACGCTACCTGCCCCGGTCCGGGATGTAGCGGAGTCGCGCGACCGGAGCCTTTTCGGGTCGCTCATTCCGCAGCGCTCTGGATGCCCCAATCGCGAACGCGTTCCTTCACATCCAGAAAGTCCTCCTCGCGCACCGGACGGTCCCATTTCAGGTTCCAGGCGAACTGCCCGTCCTGGGAGTGGCCGTTCCAGACATCCGTGATGAGGCCTTGCTCCACCTTGAAAATCTCGATCCCCGAGGTGCACAGCCGCTGGCCCTTCTTTGTGGTGCCCAGGGTTTCCCACACGGTGGTCACGAATGGACCCTCGGCAACCTCGAAGAGACTGTGGAAGACCACATCGTGCAAGCCACGTCGAAAAAACCGCACCCGCTCGGCCAGGTCCTCATTGGTGAGGATTTCGATCTTTCCGGGGTAATGGCGTCGGTAGGGGTTGGCAACGATCTCCCCGAGCTTTTCCACCTCACCGTTGTTCCAGACCTCGATCTGGTAGCGACGCAGGATCTGGGCGGGTGTGGCGTTCGGATCGTGGGCCATGCGTACTGTCACTC
This sequence comes from Pseudomonadota bacterium, assembly GCA_039800485.1. Lineage (GTDB taxonomy): Bacteria > Pseudomonadota > Gammaproteobacteria > CAIKBL01. The sequence continues at coordinate 4,325 of JBDLQR010000202.1, read as the reverse complement.
CCGCTTCAATGTGTTCGGCTGGTTGATACCATAGCGCATGCGTTACGAACCCGACCAGTCACCTCCCCACGGGCTCGCAGTGGCGCTCGCCGCCCAGAAAGTCGCGCTCATCGTGTCCGGCATCGTGTTGACGCCGGTGATCGTGCTGCGCGCCGGTGGCTCACCGGCGGACATGATCGCATGGTCCATCTTCATGGCCTTGCTGGTGAGCGGCGTCACCACTTTCATGCAGGCCAAACCCCTGGGCAGGCTGGGGGCAGGCTATGTGCTTTTCATGGGCACCTCCGGGGCCTTCATCTCGGTGGGGGTGGACGCGCTGAAGGCCGGCGGAATGGCCCTGCTGGGCGCGCTGGTGGTGTTCTCATCGCTCATCCAGTTTGTGATGGCGGGCAGGCTTGCGACCCTGCGGCGACTGGTCACACCCACCGTAGGGGGCACGACCATCATGCTCATTGGTGTGGCGGTGATACCGATTGCCTTCGGTCTCCTCGAGGACGTTCCAGCGTCGGTCAGGACCGCCACGCCACTGGCGCCGTTGGCGGCGTCACTGCTGACCTTTGGCGTGATCGTGGGGCTCAACATGTTCGGTTCGCGCAAGCTCCGCCTGTGGTCGCCTTTGCTCGGGCTCATCGCGGGGATGCTGGTGTGCATTCCCTATGGCCTGGTGGACACACGCCCGGTCACGGCAGCAGCCTGGGTGGGCCTGCCCGCATTGACCTGGCCGGGTGTCGACCTGTCCTTCGGTCACGAATTCTGGTCGCTGTTGCCAGCGTTCATCATCGTCACGCTGGTGGGTGCGATCGAAACCTACGGCGATGGCATCGCGATCCAGAAAGTCTCATGGCGCAAACCTCGCGCAGTGGATTTCCGCGCGGTGCAAGGTGCGCTTTATGTGGATGCCATCGGCAATCTGCTCTCCGGCCTCGGTGGGACCTTGCCCAACACCACTTACTCAACGTCCATTTCCACGGTGGAGATGACCGGGGTGGCGGCCCGTCGGGTCGGCATGTATGGCGGCCTTCTGCTTGGTCTGCTTGCGTTCTCACCAAAGGTCTCGGCCCTGCTGCTGATGGTGCCGAACCCTGTGGTTGGCGCCTATCTGCTGGTGCTCATCGTGCTCCTTTTCATGCACGGCTTGCAGGTCGCCCTGGAAGATGGTTTCACCCTGGACAAGGCATTGGTCGTCGGGCTGAGCCTGTGGCTCGGCATGGGCTTTCAGCAGCAGAAAATCTTCCACGACCTGATCCCGGACTGGGCAAGCGGGCTGCTCGGCAACGGGATGGTGGCCGGGACGCTGGTTGCCGTACTGCTCACTTCCTTGCTGCAATTGAAAGGCGGCGTTGCCACGCGCCTCGAGACCACACTGGAGATGCGATCACTGGGCGCGCTGCAAGCCCTTGCGCGCAAGCGTGCCGAGGCCCTGCACTGGGACGAGAGTTCCGCGCAGCGCATCGAGCTGGCGCTGGAGGAAGCACTGGCGCTGCTGGTGGAGCACGCAGGGAACGCAGGCTCGCCCGCGCCACGCCTGCGCCTTGAGGTTCGCGCCGTGCTGGGTGCGTTGGAAGTCGAGCTCATCGGCCTCCCCCTGGGCGTGAACCTGAACGACTTGCCTGCCGCTGCGCTGCGCGCCGAAACCGGCCCGGAAGACGCGCTGCTCGGCCTGCGCGTGCTGGAAGCAATGGTCGAAGACCTGCGGCACCAGCAGTATCACGGCATCGATTTCCTCTCCTTCAGGGTGGTGCCGCGGGAAGCTGTGACCCGGGTGTGAATCTTCGTCATCGTCCTTGATGCGGGTCAGATGCGTGTCAGATCCGGGCACGCTGCAGGCAGCAAGTGCAAAGCCCTGCGTGTAGAGTGCATCCCCATGAACCCGCGCATCTTCATTCGTCATTTACGCCATTCGCTCAGGCTGGCCTGCCTGCTCGGTGGGCTCTGCATGCTGCTCGCCTGCCGGGAACAGAAACCGGAACCACGGCATGAGCCAGTGGAGCGCCCTGCACCCGTCGAGGAAGCAGCCCCCGCGGAGGCTGCTTCTGGCACGGCGCCAGGAGGTGCTGGTGCGGGAGGAGCGCCGGGAGAGGGTCAGATGCAAGGGCAGCCGGGTACCGAGCACTATCTGCCGCCCAGTGAACAGGGCGCGGACGTGCAGATCACCGAAACCCCTGTCGATGGCAGCGCGGCACCCGAGGTGACGGCAGAGACCGGTCGCGGCCAGAAGGCTCCAGCTGCGGATGGTCAGTCCAGCCGCAGCGCCGGTGCCGGTGGCGCAGTTCCGGCCGATGGCGCGCGCCAGGAAAGCACCCCACCGCCCGCTGGCGGTACCCCGGCTCACCAAGGTGCGAACCAGCAGACGCCCGCGGCATCCGTGGCGGGGAGTGAGGGCTTGTCCACTACTGCGGCCGGCGCGCGCGAAGACGAGGCGCGCGCGCTTGAGGAGGAACTGCAGCGCAAGATGCAGCAGTTCGATACCCATATGCAGAAGGCGGAGCGCGCAGCCACCCAGAATCGCGCGGGAGCTGCCGGGTTGGGCAGTCCGGACAGCGCAGCGACCGCTGGCCGGGGAGGATTGCTGGAGCGGCCGGCTGAAGGCACAGGCGCCGGCGGCCGTGCCGGGCAAGCAACAGGACTTGGCAGCACGCCCGATCTCAGCGGAGAGACTTCAGGCAGCCCGAGATCCTCGGCTGGCGGGCCGTCGCTTGCACCCGCCGAGGCGGCAGACGACGACATCGTGGCACGGCAGCTGCGCGAGGCGGCGGAGCGCGAAGTGGATCCCGTCCTGAGAGAAAAGCTCTGGCGGGAATATCGCAGCTACAAGGACGGCTTGTGACGGCCAGTCGCACCTTGACCGCATGACTGATCCTCTGGTTCGCGACCCTTACGCGGCGCCACCTGCCGAGGAGGAGGCAACGCGCCCTGCGCGTGAGAGAACTGCGCCCACTGCCCTTTATCAGAGACTGTCCCCGGGTCTCGTCCTCGCCCTGCTCGGCGGGCTCGGGGGAGTGGCTCTGCTGGTGATCTTCGCACTGCCCGCGTGGGTGGATGCACCCACGCCGATTGCTGCGCAGGATTCGAAGGCAACGCACGCAGCAGATTCACCTCCCCGGGACACTGCGGACTCGAGACTCCTGCCCGAACCGGCAGGCGCACGCGAAGCGGCGCAGGAAGCGCTGGTCGCGCTCATGGATGATCTGGATGCCTTGCGCGCCCGACGAGTGGCAGAGTGGGACGCCGCGGGACTGGTCTCCATTGAAAACCTGCGGGCCGAAGGCGAGGAGGCTTATCGTGCCCGCCGCTATACCGCAGCCAGGCGCAAGTATCAGGCAGCACGGCAGCGCATGAGCGAGGTGAGCGCGCAGTTACCGCGCATCATCGAAGATCTGATCGACCAGGGAGAGCAAGCCCTGCGCAGTGGCGAGGCAGGTGCCGCTGAGCAGGCCTTCAGCCGTGTTCTTGGATGGGATCCGGACAACTCCAAAGCCCGCCTCGGGCAGCAACGTGCGCGCAACCGCGATCGCGTATTGGCCTTGCTCGGTGAGGCACAAGGTTACGAACGCATGGGGGAATCCCTGCGGGCGGAGCGCGCCTGGCAGTCTGCACTTGAACTCGACCCACAGGCGGCAGAAGCCCGTCAGGGGCTCGCCAGACTTACCAGGATGCGAGCCGAGGAAGCCTTCGCGAGCCGGATGTCGGAAGGTTACGCCGCACTTGAGAAAGGCCAGTTCGAGCGCGCGCGGAGTGGGTTCGAGGCGGCGGCGAAACTCCGCCCCGAAGCGCCTGAAGCCCCCAATGCACTGGCCCATACCAAGGCACGCGCCACCGCTGCGCGGCTGGACGCTGCGCTCGCGGCAGCAGCCCGTGCCACCCGCACAGAGGACTGGGCGGGTGTGGAGCGACATTACCGGGAGGCCCTCGCGATTGACGCCACCTTGCCCGCAGCGCGGGAGGGCGCGGCCGCTGCGCGCCGGCGCGCAACCTTGGACCAACGCCTCGGGGCGAGCTTGCGGGCGCCGGCGAGGCTCGCGGATCGGGGCGTCCAACGAGAAGTGGAGGTCCTGCTCCGTGAAGCCCGCACCACCCACCCATCCGGGCAGCGGTTGCGGCAACAGATCTCCGCATTGGAAGCAGCGCTCGCTGCCGCAAGGACACCAGTCCGGATCGAGCTGCGTTCCGATGGAATGACCGAGGTGATGCTGGTGGGCAGCGGCGGTCTCGGACAATTCTCCCGCCACGAAATCACACTCTCGCCCGGGCGTTATACTGCGGTGGGCAGCCGTCCCGGCTACCACGAGACTCGGGTGGAATTTGTGGTGGAAGCAACCGGCCCA
>JBDLQR010000201.1:0-5263 GCA_039800485.1 Pseudomonadota bacterium | reverse complement strand
ACAGCTTCATCGCCGGTGAGCGGCAGCCCCTGGCGGAGGTCAACGAATTCTGCGGGAAGATCGCTGCCGGCAAGGACAGCCAGAGCGATGATGATTTCTGCATCGTCGCGCGGGTGGAAGCGTTGATCGCAGGCTGGGACATTGCGGAGGCGTTGCGGCGTGGCGAAGCCTATCGCCGGGCTGGTGCGGATGCGATCCTCATCCACAGCAAGCTGTCGCGTCCTGATCAGATTCTCGAGTTCGCACGTGAGTGGGCCAATCGCTCGCCGCTCGTAATTGTACCCACCAAGTACTACAGCACACCCACCGAAGTTTTTCGCAAGGCCAACATCAGTCTCGTCATCTGGGCCAATCACATGATTCGCAGCGCAGTGTCTGCCATGCAGAAGGCCGCCGCCGAGATCCATCGTGATCAGTCGCTGATCGAGATTGAGGATCGTGTCGCCACAGTGGACGAGATTTTCCGGCTGCAGGGTGCAGATGAACTCGAGGCTGCAGAGGAACGGTATTTCTCGTCGCTGCGCGATGACACCAAGGCCATCGTGCTTGCTGCCACACGGGGCGAGGGTTTTGCGCACCTGACCGATGACAAACCCAAGGTCATGCTGCCCATCGGTGGCAAACCGCTGCTCCGTCATCTGGTGGACAAGTTCAAGAAGCGCGGCATCGACGAGATCACGGTAGTCGCCGGTTACAAGGCTGAGAGCATCGACGTGCAGGGGATCAGGCTCCTGGTCAATCCGGAGCACGCGTCCACAGGGGAGCTTTCCTCTCTGGCCTGCGCCTCAAGCGAGTTCTCGGACGACATGGTGTTGAGCTACGGCGACCTGCTGTTCCGCAGCTACATCCTGCGTGATTTGACGGAAAACAAGGCGGCCATCACGGTCGTGGTGGATTCCAAACAGCGGGATAACCGGCAAACCGCTGATTTTGCATGGTGCAGCGAGGCCGACGATCGCTCGATGTGGGGCCAGGCCGTGCTGTTGAAGAAAGTGGCGGCCGCGAATGGGGGCATCGCCCCGCATGGCCGCTGGATCGGGCTCCTGCGCGTACGCGGGGAGGGCCGCAAGTGGCTGGAACAGACCCTGGCCGAGCTTCAGTCCCGGACCGATTTCGCACAACTCGGGCTTCCCGATTTGCTCAACGCTCTGGTGGAACGCGGGCACCCGGTCCATGTCTGGTATGTGAACGGTCACTGGCTGGACGTGAATTCACTCAAGGATCTGGAATCCGCCGGCAGCTTCACCGCCGGAACCTGAGACGCTCCCCATGTTGCAAGCCGCACAGTTTGTCGAGGCCGCGCGTGAGCTCGGCTTTGACTTCTACGCAGGTGTCCCCTGCTCCTTCCTGACTCCCTTCATCAATTACGTGATTGATGATCCGGCTCTCACCTACCTCTCCTCCGCCAATGAAGGGGATGCGGTGGCTGCTGTGGCGGGTGCCTGGGTCGGTGGCCGCAAAGGCGTCGCCATGATGCAGAACTCGGGTCTTGGCAATGCCGTCAGTCCATTGACCTCGCTCACCCATGTCTTCCGCATCCCGATGCTGCTCATCTGTACACACAGGGGCGCACCCGGGGTCGCCGACGAACCCCAGCATGAGCTGATGGGCCGCATCACCGAACAGATGTTCGACACCATGGAGATTGCATGGGAGCTCTTCCCACGCACGGCGGAGGAGGTTGGCCCGGCACTGGCCCGCGCATGCCGTTACATGGAAAGTGAACGGCGCCCCTACGCGCTCATCATGCACAAAGGCACGGTGGCACCCCATGAACTCAAGACCCAGGGGATGCCGGCACCACAAGTCGCGCAGGACATCGTGGACATGACGCAGGTGCCGACAGCATCGGCCTCCCTCTCACGTGAGGTCGCCTTGCGCAGGCTGGTCGCAGAGACGCCGGAGCAGGAGAGCGTGCTGCTGGCCAGCACCGGATTTGCCGGGCGCGAACTCTACGCGATAGCCGATCGACCGAACCACCTCTACATGGTGGGTTCGATGGGCTGCATCTCGAGCCTTGGTCTTGGCCTTGCAATGCACAGACCCGACTTGCGCGTGGTGATCATCGATGGTGACGGGGCGGCACTGATGCGCATGGGCAACCTCGCCACAGTCGGCACTTATGGCGGCAGCAACCTGCTGCATCTCGTTCTGGACAACGGCGCCCACGATTCCACCGGCGCGCAATCAACCGTGGCAGGGAACGTCGATTTCGCGAGCATCGCCCGTGCCTGCGGGTATGCACACGTCGCACGTGGAAACGATGAACATGCGTTGTCCGCATTCCTCGCGCACAAGGCCAAAGGCCCCGCCTTCCTGCACCTCAAGATCCGTACCGGCACGATTGCCGATCTGCCGCGTCCCAAGGTGACGCCGGTGGAAGTGCTCGATCGCCTGATGCGCCACTGCGGCCCCGGCAAATGAAGATGATTCTCCTCAATCCGGGCCCTGTCACCCTGAGCCCGCGGGTAAGAGAGTCGATGCTCGGTCCCGATTTGTGCCACCGTGAACCGGAGTTCGCTGTGTTGCAGGACAAGATCCGCCGGCAACTGCTGGAGATTCACTCACTCGATGCGGCGCAGTGGGCAGCGATCCTCCTGACCGGCTCGGGCACCGCTGCCGTGGAGGCCATGGTGAGCTCGCTGGTGCCATCGGACGGGCGTCTTCTGGTGATCGAGAACGGTGTCTACGGTGAACGGATCTCCAACATCGCACGTCGGCATGGCATCGCCACTGAACGGGTAGAGCATCCATGGCTGACGGATCTCGACCTGCCGCGAATAGAGGCCGCGCTTCGGGCGTCTGGTCCGTTTTCACACGTCGCGGTCGTGCATCATGAAACCACCAGCGGCCGGCTCAATGATTTGCAGGAACTGGCCACGCTATGTGCCTCCCACGGCGCCGCGCTGCTGCTCGACGCAGTCAGCAGTTTCGGTGCCGAAGCAATCGATTTCACGGGTTGGCCATTGGCGGCCATGGCCGCAACAGCCAACAAATGCCTACATGGCGTGCCGGGTACAGCCTTCGTGATCGCCCGACGGGATGCGCTTGCGGTCGCTGGAGAGACAGGTCGTACGGTTTATCTCGATCTCCAGGCCTATCTCAGAAACCAGGATCAACAAGGAACGCCGTTCACCCAGTCGGTCCAGACCTTCTATGCGCTCTCGGCAGCGCTCGATGAACTGGCAGAGGAAGGTGGCTGGGAGGCCCGTCGTGAACGCTATCGCAACCGCATGACCAAAGTCAGGCGGCACCTGCTGAATCTGGGAATCTCACCGCTACTGGCCGACGGCGAGAGCTCCTGCGTGCTCAACGCCTTCCATTTGCCCTCGGGGCTGGGATATGCAGCGCTGCATGATCAGCTGAAGGCGCGGGGCTTCATCATCTATGCGGGGCAAAGCAGTCTTGCGCAGCAAATCTTCCGGATTTCAACGATGGGCGATCTGTCCGAGGCGGACATCACGCGTCTGTGCATTGCCTTCGACGAAATTCTTGGAAGCGGCCGCTCCCGCCCCTGAGGGCGGAAACACGCGGGGGTCAGCTCCCGGCGGGAGTTATCACGCGCTCCTCGCAGCAGCGCCGGAGGCAGTTGCTGCGACGGGAAGATGCGGCAGGATCGCGTTCCTGATCTGAGGTGCGGTCAGGCCGGCGTCCTCCAGCATCTGTTCGCGGGTTCCGTGCTGAATGGCGCGGTCAGGGAGGCCGATGTGCAGGATTCGCGGGCTGAGACCCTGGCTTGCCAGATACTCGGTCACGGCGCCTCCGGCTCCTCCGGCCACGACGTTCTCATCCAGAGTCACCAGAAGGTCATGGCTCAGTGCCAACTCATGCACGAGTGCTTCGTCCAGAGGCTTGATGAAGCGCATGTTGACCACCGTGGCATCGAGCGCTTCACCGACTTCCATGGCTGGCTGGACCATGGACCCGAATGCCAGCAGCGCGACGGAGCGGCCCTTGCGGCGAACCTCCGCCTTGCCGATGGGCAGGGCCTGCATCTCCTTGTCCACCGCGATTCCCGGTCCACCGCCGCGCGGGTAGCGCACAGCCGCTGGCTGATCCAGGCAGTAGCCGGTGTAGAGCATCTGACGGCATTCGTTCTCATCGGCGGGCGCCATGAACACCAGGTCAGGCAGGCAGCGCATGAAGGTCACGTCGTAGCAACCCGCATGGGTCGGGCCATCCGCGCCCACGAGGCCCGCGCGGTCCAGCGCAAACAGCACCGGCAATTTCTGCAAGGCCACATCGTGGATGACCTGATCGTAAGCGCGCTGCAGGAAGGTCGAGTAGATCGCCACCACCGGCTTCAGGCCATCACAGGCCATGCCGGCTGCCACGGTCACCGCGTGCTGCTCGGCAATCGCGACGTCCATGTACTGTTCCGGAAATTCGCGCGCAAAGCGCACCAGTCCCGAGCCTTCGCGCATTGCGGGCGTGATGGCCATGAAACGCCTGTCGCGGGCGGCCATGTCACAGGCCCAGTCGCCGAAGATGTCGCTGTAGACGGGCTTGGAAGATTTGGCGCCTGAGACGATGCCAACCTGCGGGTCGAACGGAGACACGCCATGGTATTTGACCGGGTCGGCCTCGGCCGGAGCGTAGCCCTTGCCCTTGCGGGTGATGATATGCAGGAACTGCGGACCTTCCAGCTTGCGCAGGTTGCGCAGCGTCTGGAGCACTGTCGGCAGGTCGTGGCCGTCGATCGGCCCGATGTAGTTGAAGCCGAATTCCTCGAAGAGCGTGCCGGGTACGACCAAGCCTTTCACATGCTCTTCGGCGCGCCGCGCAAGCTCCCACACACTCGGCATCTGGGAGAGGATCTTCTTGCTGCCCTCACGGACAGAGGTGTAGAGCTTGCCGGAGAGAATCTGCGCGAAGCGGTTCGACAGAGCGCCCACGTTGGGTGAAATCGACATGTTGTTGTCGTTCAGGATCACCAGGAGGTTGGCCCCGATGTCCCCCGCATGGTTCAGCGCTTCGAAGGCCATGCCGGCGGTCAGCCCGCCATCACCGATGACGGCGACTGCCCGCCGATCGCTGCCCGTCTGTTTGGCGGCGATTGCCATGCCGAGGGCGGCGCTGATCGAAGTACTGGAGTGCCCTACGCCAAAAGTGTCATAGGGGCTCTCATCCCGCTTGGGGAAAGGCGCAACACCGCCCCACTGCCGTACGGTCGGCATCTGCTCCCGCCGCCCGGTGAGGATCTTGTGGGGATAGGCCTGGTGGCCGACATCCCACACGATGCGGTCATCTGGCGTGTTATAGA
>JBDLQR010000200.1:0-4147 GCA_039800485.1 Pseudomonadota bacterium | reverse complement strand
CTCCAGCCATGACCTGCAGATGATCCCTTTCTACATCTTCTACTCCATGTTCGGCTTCCAGCGCGTCGGGGATCTCGCGTGGGCTGCTGGCGACATGCAGGCGCGCGGCTTCCTGCTCGGTGGCACGGCCGGACGAACCACGCTGGGCGGCGAAGGCCTGCAGCATCAGGACGGGCACAGCCACCTTCTGGCGGCCACCATTCCCAACTGCCGCAGTTACGACCCGACTTTCGCCTACGAACTGGCGGTGATCATCCATCACGGCATGAAGCAGATGCTGGAAGCACAGGAAAACTGCTTCTACTACATCACCGTGATGAACGAGAACTATGCCCACCCGGCCTTGCCGCAGGGCGCTGAAGAAGGCATCGTCAAAGGGCTTTACTGCCTTGCGCGGCAGGCGGACGCACAAATCAACCTGATGGGCTCAGGCACCATTCTGCGCGAAGTGCAGGCTGCAGCCGCGCTGCTCGAATCCGATTTCGGCATCAAGGCCAACCTCTGGAGCGCAACCAGTTTCAACGAACTGCGCAGGGACGGACTGGACTGCGAGCGTTGGAATCTCCTGCACCCGGACAAGAAACCGCGCGTGCCCTGGGTGACGCAGCAGCTTTCGAGTGCACCGCTGCCGGTGGTCGCCGCCAGCGATTACATGAAGGCGTTCGCGGACCAGATTCGCGAGTTCATCCCCGGACGTTACAGGGTGCTCGGGACGGATGGCTTCGGTCGTTCGGACGGGCGTGCCCAGCTCCGGGAATTCTTCGAGGTCAACCGGCACTACATCGTGGTCGCCGCCCTCAAGTCCCTGGCGGATGACGGGAAGTTGCCGCAGAAGAAGGTCGCGGAAGCAATCCGCAAGTACGGGATCAACCCCGAAAAACCCAATCCGGCGAGCGTCTGATCATGGCTAACGACATCCAGGTGGCAGTGCCGGACATCGGCGACTTCGAGGCGGTGGACGTCATCGAAGTGCTGGTCAAACCGGGGGATATCATCAGCGCTGAAGATCCGCTCATCACGCTGGAGAGCGACAAGGCGACGATGGACATCCCCGCCCCGCTCGCGGGCAGGGTAGTGGCCATCAGTGTGAAAGTGGGCGACAAGGTCTCCGAGGGCAATCTGCTGCTGACGGTGGAGCCTTTGGAGGCTGGTGCAGCTTCCGCCCCGGCGCCTGTTGCACAAGACGTGAGCCCGGCCCGGCCGGCAGAGCCGGTGGCTGCTGCGGCCCCCGCCGCTCGCCCAGCGCAAACTCCCGTGGCTGAGATGACCGAGGAAAGCGTTTCTGCCGTGACCGCGCCTGCGTCGAGCTCGCTGCAGACCTACGGCTTTGAGTCGCCTGATCCGGGTCCCCGCACCCTCACACCGCCCGGCGCCAGTCTGGCCATGATGCAGGGCGAAGGACGGGTTCACGCGAGCCCGGGCATTCGCAAGTTTGCGCGCGAACTCGGGGTGACACTCAACGAGGTCAAAGGCAGTGGACCCAAGGGCCGCATCCTGAAAGAGGACGTCACTGCACATGTGAAGCGGACCCTGCAGGCCCCCCCGGCTACGACCGGCTTGTCACTCCCCATGCAGCAGCCGGAAATCGATTTCAGCCGATTCGGACCGACCAGCAAGGTCCCGCTCACCAAGATCCGGCGCCTCACTGGTCAGAATCTGCACCGGGCCTGGGTCAGCATCCCGCATGTCACCCAGTTCGATGAGGCCGACATCACGGAACTGGAGGCGTTTCGCAAAGCCAAGGGACCTGAGGCCGAGCAGTCTGGCGCGCGATTGACGCTGGTCGCTTTCATCCTGAAAGCGCTCGTCGCGGCCTTGCGCCGCTATCCGGATTTCAACAGCTCACTCAGCGGCGATGGCAGCGCGCTCATCCACAAGCAGTATTTTCATCTCGGTGTGGCAGTGAACACTGAAAGAGGCCTGCTGGTGCCCGTCATTCGCGATGTCGACCAGAAAGGAATCCTCGCGCTGGCACGAGAGCTTCGCGAGATCAGCGGCAAAGCGCGCGATGGCAAGCTCACGCCTGCGGAGATGCAGGGCGGGTGCATGACCGTGACCAGTCTCGGCGGCGTGGGCGGCACCGCGTTTACCCCGATCATCCTGCCGCCGGAGGTTGCGATCCTCGGGGTTTCCCCCGCCAGCCTGAAGCCGGTGTGGAGTGAGACGACTTTCGTGCCCAGACTCATGCTGCCGCTTTCTCTGTCCTACGACCACCGCGTGATCGATGGCGTGGCAGGGGCAGAATTTGCACGGTATCTGTGCCGCCTGCTCGGAGATATCCGCGAACTCATGCTCTGAGGCGTCGCCATGACACAGGAGCTGCACGCCACGCCGCCCAAGGCGCGCTTTGCCATCTGCGTGATCGAGGATGCGGCAAACCGCCTGCTGCTGCTTCGGCGAGCGCCCGATCGCCCTCTCGGCCCGGACACCTGGGGTTTTCCGGCGGGGCATATCGAGGCGAACGAGACACCAAGAGAATGCGCCTTCCGCGAACTCCGGGAGGAGGCCGGACCTGCGGTGCAGGTAGAGGAGCTGCGTGCGCTCGGCCCGCTGCGGGATTCGCTTTACGGTGGAATCTACGAGATTCATCTTTTTCATCTGCGCTGGCTGGGCGGATCCATCACGCTCAATGATGAGCACACGGACTTCGTGTGGGCCGATGCCGCGTGCTGCCGTACGCTGGACACCATGCCAGGTATAGAAGAAGACATTGCGCTCCTGGACATCTGGCCGCGCTCGAGCCTGGAACAGTCCCGCCTGCCGGCCCACCTGCGCGTGCCGTGAACAGCGTTACGCTCGCCTTCGATGAGCAGGGTTCAGGTCTGCCGCTGATCATTCTGCACGGGCTTTTCGGCAGTGCGCGCAACTGGCAAAGCCATGCACGCGCCTTGGCGGACAGTTACCGTGTCATCAGTGTGGATCAGCGTAATCATGGCAGGTCACCGCACACCAGAAAGCATGGTTACGCCGAAATGGCCGAAGATCTGGCGCATCTCATCGGGCAACTCGGCCTGCGTGAGGTCACACTGCTCGGACACAGCATGGGCGGGAAAACCGCCATGACCCTGGCGTTGCAAGGCACCGTGGATATCGCACGGCTGGTGCTGGTGGATATCGGCCCCATGGCCTATGCCGATCAGCACACCCCGATCATCGAGGCCATGCTCGCAATGCCGCTGACCGACATTTCGCGACGCCAGCAGGCGGATGCATTCCTCGCCCATACGGTCGACGACCCCACACTGCGACAGTTCCTGCTGCAGAATCTTCAGCTGGGCGTGGACGGTGCCGCATGGCGGATCAATCTTGTCAGCCTGCTGGCTTCGATGCCCGCGCTGACTGGCGCACTGCCCGTCCCCATGGAGGCACGCTTCGAGGGCTCGACCCATGTGATCCGAGGCAGTCTGTCGGATCGCGTGACCGAGGACTGTCTGCCCGCGTTCAGGGCCCGGTTTCCAGGGCTCCAGGTGCATACCGTGGAAGGTGCTGGCCACTGGCCTCACGCCGAGGCACCCGGTGCGTTCAGGAGCTGCCTCGAACGCGCGTTGCTGGCATGAAACGCAGGCAGCCCGGCACACGCCTTGGTCAGTTTGCGTGGCTGTGCCTGAGCGGAATCCTGATCAGCGGCTGCGGGCAGGCCCCATCCGCGATCCAGTCTCCCACCGCAGGGGGTGTCGAGGGCGAAATCATCCGGGTGACGCATCTCGGCAATTCCGGGCCGGGCTCGCTGCGCGCTGCGCTGGCAGCGCGCTCACCCCGACTCGTGATCTTTGATGTCGGCGGTGTGATCGATCTGAAGGGCGAAGATCTCGAAATCAGCAGCCCCCATCTTACAGTGGCCGGCGAGACCGCCCCGGCACCAGGCATCACGATCATCCGGGGCGGTATTCGCGTACACAGTCATGATGTCGAAATCACCCACCTCAGGATTCGTCCCGGCGATGAGAGGCCCAATCCCCACGGCATCTGGATGCCGGATGGAATTTCCGTAGAGGGCCCCGCAGGGCACCATGTGCGGGTAGGCCATTGCTCGCTGACTTGGGCCGTGGACGAGAATCTCAGCGCCACCGGCCCTGAAACCGGCCCGACTTCGCATGACATCCTGTTCCACGACAATCTGATCGCTGAGGGCCTGAGGGCCTCAACG
>JBDLQR010000199.1:0-5597 GCA_039800485.1 Pseudomonadota bacterium | reverse complement strand
GGTAGCGGCGTTCCATCTCGGCCACGCACCAGCGCAAGGCGTTGGAGGCCTCCTTCATGTCGGTCACAACGGGTGCGAGCAGGCTGGGGATGCCCTCGTAGACCGAGAGCTCGAGCATCTTGGGATCAATCATGATCAGCCGCACTTCAGCCGCAGTGGCCTTGTACAGCAGGCTCAGGATCATCGCATTGAGTGCCACCGACTTGCCGGACCCGGTGGTGCCCGCCACCAGCAGGTGCGGCATGCGGGCGAGGTCCACCACCACCGGCTTGCCGGAGATGTCCTTGCCGAGCACCAGGGCGAGTGGAGATTCCAGCGCGTCGTACTCACGTGCCATGAGCACTTCGCTCAGGCTCACGATCTCGCGCTGCTCGTTCGGGATCTCAAGTCCGATGTAGGGCTTGCCCGGGATGACCTCGACTACCCGCACGCTCACCGTGGACAGCGAACGTGCCAAATCCTTGGACAGATTGGTGATGCGGCTCGCTTTCACGCCCGGAGCCGGATTCAGTTCGAAGCGGGTGATGACGGGCCCCGGCATGACGGCGACCACGGTCACCTCAATCCCGAAGTCACGCAGCTTGATTTCCACCAGCCGCGACATGGCTTCGAGCGCCTCGGCCGAGTAGCCGGCAGTCTGCTGGCGCGGCGGGTCCAGGAGATCGAGCGCCGGCAGGGCACTGTCCACGGGTTCGCGGAACAGGAACTTCTGCTTCTCCTTTTCCGGCCGTTCACTGATGGTGATTTCCGAGATCTTCGGCTCGATGCGCAAGGGCGGTCTCGCTTCGTGCTTGATCTGCTCTTCCAGCACATGCTGTGCGCGCTCGCGTCGCGCACGGGCGTTCTGCCACCGATCGAGCGCCCACTCTCCCCACTCCAGCGCGCGTGCATGCAGGCGGAGCGTCCAGTAGCCCACCACATCCATCACGCGCAGCCAGGACACGCCCGTGCCAAGCGTGAGACCAGAGAAGAACATGGCGAGCAGCACCAGCACGCCGCCGAGCTGGCCGCAGCTGGAAATGATTGCGCGCCCGAAGAGCTCACCGATGATGCCGCCGCCAGGCTGGTCGACCAGCGCGAGATGCATCACCGACCGTGTCCACAGCAGCCCACAGCCAGCGAGTACCACCATCAGGAAACCGGCGGCACGTACCGACAGCGCGGGGTAATCCACAGGCCTGCCATTGTGGCGCCCCAGGTAGAGCACCCAGCCGGTGTGGGCAATCATGAGCGGGATGAGGAAGGCCACCTGGCCTGCAATGGCGAACAGCACATCAGCCAGCCATGCGCCCACCACACCACCACTGTTGCGGATGGCGGCTCCCGAGCCCGTGTGCGACCAGCCCGGATCCGTGCGGTGGTAGGTGACGAGCGCGATGAGGACGAACAAGGCCGCCCCGCCAAAGACGATGAACAGCCCCTCTCGCACACGGTGCCAAACCTGCAGCGACATCTTGCTTTCGCCGATGGCGGGCGCTCTTCTCACCGCTTGGGACATCTGCCGGGACGCTCCTCTACCTGAGCCGATAAGTTACTCAAGAAAACTCTGGTAACTTCATGTAATAAATCAATAATGGAGTGTAGCCTCGAATTTTGGGCCACGCCAGCGCCCAGAGCCTCTCCCCGCCCCCGACAGGGCGAAGAGAGGCTGCGACCCGTGTGCTGCATCGCATAGAATCCAGAGCCAGTGCCCATCAAACCCGTCTGACCGCACCACCCAGAGGCCCATGAAGAAGAAAACCACCTACCGTGTCGCCTTCCACAACCAGGGCAAGGTCTTCGAGATTTACGCACGCAGCGTCAGCCAAGGCGGGATCCTCGGCTTCATCGAAGTGGAGGAAATCCTGTTCGGGGAAAAGACGTCCTTGGTCGTGGACCCCTCCGAGGAAAACCTGAAAGCGGAGTTTGCAGGCGTCAGCCGGACCTACATCCCCATGCATGCGGTGATCCGGATCGATGTCGTCGAAAAATCCGGCCAGCCCAAGATCACCGAGGCGCAAGGTCGAGGGGACAAGGTCACCCCCTTCCCCATCTTCACCAGTGGCCCGGATACCCCACGCACCTGAACGGTCCCCGGCCCGGGCCGTCGGGTTGTGGGTCCTGCTGCTCTGTGCCGGGCTGTCCACGGTGGCCTTGGCGGACTGGACTGTCCGTCCCCGCAATGCCGAAGACCCGACGGGCTCGTTGCCGGTGGCGCGGGTGACCACCGGACCGGGCTCGGAAAGCCCCGCCGTGGAAGTCGTGATGGATGAACAGGAAACGGTCTGGCTGCAGTGGACGGCCACCACCCCCACGCCCACGCGCTGCCCCACGGCAGAAGTGGATGCGGGTGCTGCGCGCCTGCACTACCCGGTGGGCCCGGACTGTGTCTGGGTGGGCTCGCGGGTCCGACTGCGCGCAGGAGCGCACAGTGGCCCCGGCATTCCCTCCCCATTCCTTTTCGCGCTGGTGAACGGCACGACACTCGTGGTCCGTCATGCTGACCCTACGGGTGCTTACCTTGAACAAGGTTTCGATCTCAAAGGCTCCAAGCGTGCTGTGAAAGCCGCCGTGGCCGATTTGCGCATCGTCCCGCGCTGAAGCACGCACGCATGATTCATCTCAAAGTTGTCAACGCACTGGCTGAGATTCCTGCGGCAGACTGGAACGCACTCAGCACACCCGAAGCGCCTTTTCTCCGTCACGGGGTGCTTGGCGGCATGGAGACGCATGATTGCCTCGAACCTCAAGGATGGGTGCCGCAGCACCTGCTTGCCTTTGAGGGCACACGCCTGGTGGGCGCACTGCCGCTGTATGTGCGCGACAACTCCTACGGCGAATTCGTCTTCGACTGGAGCTGGGCAGAGGCTTACGCGCGCGCGGGAGGACGCTACTACCCCAAGCTCGTGAGCGCGGTGCCTTTCACGCCGGTGTCCGGTCCGCGTCTGCTGCTCGCGCCCGATGCGCCCGCGGAAACCGCACGGGAGCTGGTGGAGGCGGTCCTGCGCCTGGGAGAGGACAATGACCTGTCTTCCTGGCACTGCCTGTTCCCCAATGACACCCAGCTCCCGCTGTTCGACCATCCGGAGCTGGTGCGCCGCGAGGGCTGTCAGTATCACTGGTTCAATCAGGGATACGCGGATTTCGAGGAGTTCCTCGGCACCCTCACCTCCAAGCGGCGCAAGGAGATTCGTCGTGAGCGGCGCGATGTGATGGCCGCCGGTGTGAGTGTCGAGATCCACGAGGCCGCCGCCATCACGCCGGCGCTGTGGGATCTCTTTCATGCGTTCTACTGCGATACCTTCGACCGCAAATGGGGTGTTCCGCGCTTCACACGCGGATTCTTTCAGAGCCTTTCGCACGCGCCCGATGCACATCCGGTGTTGTTCCTGGCGAAGCAGGACGGAGAATACGTCGCGGGTGCCTTTGCTCTGCGCGGCAGCAACGCCCTATTCGGTCGTCATTGGGGTTGCTCGCGCCCTGTGCGGCACCTGCATTTCGAGCTCTGCTATTACCAGACGATTGATTACGCCATCCGGCATGGACTGGCGCGGGTAGACGCCGGGGCCCAGGGCGAACACAAGATTCAGCGCGGTTTCAATCCCGTCAAAACCTGGTCTGTCCACTGGATTCGGGAGCCGGGCTTCCGCCGTGCAGTGGCCGATTTCTGTCGGCGCGAACAACTTCATATCGATGACTACGTAAACCAGGTCGCGGGGCAGACCGCCTATCGCGAGTCGGATCAATGACCGGTGCGCCCAGGTTCCTGTGCCTCGCCACGCAGGCAGTGAGCGACTGCCTGCCCGCACCGGAGCTGGCACTGACCGAGCCGGACGGCTTGCTTGCCGCGGGCGGCAGCCTCACCCCGCAAGTGTTGGTGGAAGCGTATCAGCGGGGAATCTTTCCCTGGTTCTCACCAGGACAGCCCGTGTTGTGGTGGTCACCGGATCCGCGCACGGTGATAGACCCCGACAGCCTGCATGTGTCGCGCAGCCTGCAGCGCAGTCTCCGTCGCCACGCGTGGCGCATCACACTCAACCGGGAATTCTCCGCCGTGATCCGGGCTTGTGCGGCCCCGCGCCCGGGCGCCGATGGCACCTGGCTCAGCCCCGACATGATCAACGCCTACGATCAATTGCATCGCCTGGGTCATGCACATTCGCTGGAATGCTGGCGGGACGATGAACTGGTGGGAGGAATTTACGGCGTGCGGGCGGGTGCGGTATTTTGTGGTGAATCCATGTTCAGCCGGGTGACCGATGCCTCCAAGGTGGCCATGCTCGCGCTCTGCCGGCGCCTCCGGCACTGGGGGTTCGCGCTGCTCGACTGTCAGGTGGCTAACCCTCATCTCATGAGTCTGGGCGCGCGGGAAATGCCTCGTCATCAATTTCTGCAGGTCTTGGCAGACACCTCGCTCGCTGCGGCGGTTTCACCCCGGGCGTGGCAGGAAGACCCAATCCAAGGCCTCGTGGAATGACTGAAGCACCGCGCACCAACCTCGGATTTTTCCTGACGCCGCCGCACAAATGCGGTTACCTGCCGGGCCAGAACGCGGTGACCGTGTTCCTGGATCCGCGACGGCGTCCGAGCATGCAGACCTACACCACGCTCTCGCAGCATGGCTTTCGCCGCAGCGGAGACCATGTCTATCGACCGCAGTGCCCGGAATGCCAGGCCTGCATTCCGGTACGTCTGCCGGTGGATGAGTTCACGCTCACTCGCGCGCAGCGCCGGACCCTCAGCCACAACACCGATATCACGCTCATCCCCAAGCCCCCCGCTTTCCAGCAGGAGCACTACCAGCTCTACAGCCGGTACATCGCTGCCCGGCATGCCGGGGGCAGCATGGAGAATCCGGAGCCGGAGAGCTATGTGGAGTTCCTTACGGCCAGTTGGGCGGATACCGTGTTTTATGAATTCCGTGCTGCATCCCGGTTACTCGCCGTGGCCGTAGTCGACCATCTGGGTGATGGTCTGTCCGCGGTGTACACCTTCTTCGACCCGGAAGAACGCCACCGCAGCCTCGGCCGACTCGCGATTCTGAAACAGATTGAGCTCGCGCGGGCGCTGCAGCTTCGGTGGCTCTATCTCGGGTACTGGATCGCCGACTGTCAGAAGATGTCCTACAAGACCGAGTACCGCCCACTGGAATTCTTCAGGGGCGGCGTGTGGCGCCGCGATCACCCCTGAGCCCCTGCCCCAGACGCTGCTTTACCCCACCTGACCCATCGGGCACAATTCAGCGCCCCCAAGTGTCCGACATGCCGGCGCGGCCGGGCGGCCCCTCCAACAGAGAGCGACACCTCACCGAATGGCGAAAGAAGACCACATCGAAATGCAGGGACGCGTCGTCGAGACGCTGCCGAACACCATGTTTCGCGTACAGCTGGAGAATGGGCACATTGTCACTGCGCATATCTCAGGCAAGATGCGCAAGAATTACATCCGCATCCTCACCGGTGACAACGTGGTCGTCGAACTGACGCCCTACGATCTGTCCAAGGGCCGCATCACCTTCCGCGAGCGCTGATTCCCGTTGTATCGGCGCCGAGTGTCGTCAACAGACGCTGCACGCCGAGCATGATGAGACGTCCGACATATTCGAATTCCGACCGGTC
>JBDLQR010000198.1:0-3228 GCA_039800485.1 Pseudomonadota bacterium | reverse complement strand
GCGGCGGCTATCACCCGGCCTCCGCTGCGCACCGGCTGACCTTCCCAATCTGTCACGACGCCGCCTGCGCCCTCCACGATCGGCACCAGGGCTGCGATGTCGTAGAAGCCCAGCCCGGCCTCGACCACGAGATCGACATGCCCCGCCGCCAACATGCAATAGGCGTAGCAATCAGCTCCGAACCGGGTCAAGCGGACCTTGGCGGAAAGCGCCTCGAACAGAGGCCATTCGTGCGCCCGATTGAACATGTCCGGCGTGGTCGCGAACAGCGAGGATTCCGCCAGACTCGCTACACGACTCGTCGCCAATTGCTGCTCCTTGCTGCCTCGGCGACAAACGGCCTGCGTGCCATCGCCCAGGAACAATTCGCCCACGAAGGGCTGCGACATCATGCCGAAGCGCGGCGTATCGCCCTCCCACAACCCGACGAGCGTGCCCCAGGTGGGCAGCCCGGAGACGAACGCCCGGGTGCCATCGATGGGGTCGACGACCCAACGCCAGGGTGCGGTCGCGTTGGTCTCGCCGAATTCCTCGCCCAGCACGCCATGTGCCGGGAATTGCTCCGCAATGGTCGCGCGCAAAACCCGTTCCACTTCCTTGTCGGCAATGGTGACTGGGTCGAAACGGGTCCCGCCTTTATCCTCAACCTGCAGATCGGTGCGGAAATGGGGCAGGCTGATGGCCGCGGCCAGATCCGCGAGTCGGGCCATGAACGCAAAAATATCGGGTGCCGCGGGCGTTGCCATCGGGGCATTCTGCACCAGCATCCCGGCAGGCATAAAGCGATGTCGCGCCTCCGGACGGGCGTGTCAGTCACGCCCCGTCGCGGTATCATGAACTGCTCACGCCATGCGCACCTCGGGAACGCAATCCTGGGGTGCGAGGACATCCACCCAAGAGAAATTCCCGCGCCCATGCTCGCCGAGTTCTACGAACGCATCGTTATCGCGCGCCCACGCCTCACGCTACTCCTGCTGACCGCGCTGCTCATCCTGTGCGGGCTGGGTCTGAAACATTTCAGGCTGGATGCCTCGGCAGACTCCCTGCTGCTGGAAAATGATCCGGACATGAAGCAGTACCGGGATCTGGCCCTGCGTTACAACGCGAGAGACTTCCTGTTCGTGACCGTCACCCCTGAGGAGGGCGTGTTCTCGCCCGAGGGGAAGGCGCTTGTGAGCGATCTGCGGGCTGCGCTCAAGGCGCTGCCAGAAGTGTCTTCGGTACTGACGATCCTCGATGTGCCCCTGGTCAAGAACAAACCCGGGCGTCTGTCGGAAGTCGCGACCAACTACCGGACGCTGGAATCTGCGGACGTCGATATTGCCAAGGCCGAAGAGGAGCTCCGCAACAGCCCCTTGTACAGGAATGTCGTCCTGAGTCCGGATGCCGGCACAACCGCAATCCGCGTGATGCTGCACGAGGACATCAAGTACCGGCTGCTCCAGATCGAGCGTGCCGATCTGCTCTACAAGCGCGGGACCGCAGGTCTCTCAGTCGAAGAAACCGCTCGCCTGGCAAAGCTTGAGCCGCAATACGCGCGCAAGAAGGACGAGGTGGACCAGGCCAATCACGCCACGCTGGAGAAACTGCGCGGATTGCTCAAGCAATTTGAAGCACGTGGCGAGATTCACCTCGGCGGCATTTCGATGATTGCTGATGACATGATCACTTTCGTGCGCTCGGACATCGTGGTCTTCGGACTGGGCGCGCTGGTGCTGGCCGTCGCAATGCTGGGCTACATCTTCCGGGAATCACGCTGGGTACTGACCCCGGTGGTGGCCTGCGCGGTGTGCACTCTGATGATTCTGGGTCTGCTCGGCCACCTGGGCTGGCATCTGACGGTGATTTCCTCGAATTTCATCGCCCTCACCCTCATTCTCACCATCTCGATCAACATCCACCTCATCGTGCGCTATCGCGAACTGCACGAGCAGTTTCCCGGGATGACCCAGTACCAGCTGGTACGGCAGGTGGTCAGGGACATGTCCCGCCCCTGTCTTTACACCTCGCTCACCTCGGTCATCGGTTTTGCGTCGCTGATCAGCAGCGACATCAAGCCCATCGTCGACTTCGGTTACATGATGACGGTCAGTCTGGTGGTCGTGTACGTGGTGGTGTTTTCGCTGGTCCCGGCCATGATGGCCCTGATGCGCAAGCGGGAAGCCCGGCTCAAGACGGATGACCGGCTCGGATTCACGGAAAAGCTCGCCGTGTTCACCGACCGTCACGGCACATTTGTGCTGCTGGCGTCACTGGTGGTAGCTGTTGCCGGTGCAGCCGGCATCACGCGGCTGGAGGTCGAGAACAGCTTCATCAGCTACTTCAAGGATGACACCGAGATCTACCAGGGTCTGCGCAAGGTCGACGAGACATTGGGGGGCACCACGCCGCTGGA
Organism: Pseudomonadota bacterium; assembly: GCA_039800485.1. GTDB lineage: Bacteria > Pseudomonadota > Gammaproteobacteria > CAIKBL01. Next base: position 833 of record JBDLQR010000198.1, on the reverse strand, counting down.
AATCATCCTCAAGTTCCCCCCTCCGGTCGAGGACGCTCCAGTCGGTGATGAACTGGGGGATCTCTTCGAAGAGGTGGAGCCCGCGCCAAAGTCTGATTACTGGTTCACGCCGGAAAAAGTGGAACGCATCAAGCGTGTTCATGACTACCTCGAGAGCCTGCCGGGCGTCGGGAAAGTCACGTCTCTGGCCTCCCTGGTCCGTGTGGCGGAGGATTTGAACAAGGGCCGGGAATTCGACCCGTTCGAGCTCAACGTCATCTACAAACGGATTCCGGGCAACCTCAAGCACGAGATGCTCTCGCCGTACATTTCCATCGATGACGATCAGGCGCGCATTTCCCTGCGGATCCTTGACTCCACGCCGGGCCTGCGCCGTAATGCCTTGCTCGATCAGATCCGCACGGGTCTCGAGAAGGACGTGGGGCTCAAGCCGGACGAATTCGAAGTGGCTGGGCTCATGGTGCTCTACAACAACATGCTGCAGAGCCTTTATTCGTCCCAGATCGAGTCGGTCGGTGGCGCCCTGCTCGGGGTACTGCTCACCCTGTGGTTCCTGTTCAGGAACCTGCGTGCCGCTCTGGTGGGCGTGCTGCCCAACGCTCTCGCTGCGGCCTCAGTGCTGGGTTTCATGGGGTGGATGGGCGTGCCGCTCGACATGATGACCATCATGATCGCAGCGCTCACCATGGGCATCGCGGTGGAGGACTGCATTCACTATCTCTATCGCTATCGCCTCGAGTACGCGGAGTTCCGCGACGGCATCAAGACCATGTACCACTGCCATGGCAGTATCGGCAAGGCGGGTTTCTATACAACGCTGGTCGTGTGCTTCG
>JBDLQR010000197.1:0-2981 GCA_039800485.1 Pseudomonadota bacterium | reverse complement strand
CAGTACCAGCGGCATGCCGGACGCGCTCAGCGCGTGGGCAATCCGGTCGGTCTCAAACCTGACCATGCGGGTCCGCTCCGCCGCCAGAAGTTGCTCGGACCACAGCTGGTTCCGAACCCGTGGGGGAAGTGTCGAGAGCAACCCCGCAGCCTCCAGTCTTCCGTGCCAGCGCCCTGCCACGAGGTGGAGCCGCCCCAGCGCCAGTGCATGTTCCCAGTCCCTCGGCGCGAGGCGCGCCAGTGTCTCGGGCACAGCCGACAGCACTGAACTTGGGGGGGGTGAGATCACGTCAAGAATCTTTACAAAGGAAGGGAGATCGCGGCTTGGTTTTGTAACAGGGGCTTTACATAATAGCGACCCGACCCCGCCCTCACACCGTGGTGAGCCCGCGGGGACCGCGACACACCGCGAATTTCTCATGGCTGGCCGACGCTGGCGTGAATCTTGCGACACTTCCGCCATGATGCGCGAGGATTCCTAGCATGGACGAGACCCCAGCCACCGAGCCCACCCGTCTTCCTCAGGCCACCCTGCGACGCAGGTTCCTGAAAGGCACGGGACTGGCACTACCCGCCGTGGTCACTTTGCACTCTGGGGCGGCCCGAGCCGCGGTCAGTCTGGGCTGTGGCGGCAATGGCAATGTGTCCCAAACCGGCTACGCCATCCTCACCACTCAGGACCACGCCGATGACCGCTTGAGAGCTGCCGTCGAGCTCTACAGGCAGGTGCAAGTGAAGTCGGGTGGTAACGCGGCGAATGTGCCGGCGGACTGGGAGGTGAACAGCTCCGATCCGGGGTCTTACTTCGAGGGCAACGGCGTCTGGCGCAAGTTGGACGGCTCGGAAGTGACCGGCAACGAATTGCAGGCCCTGGTGGCACTCGCGGCAACTGCGCCCACTTCCACCACCATCCGCACCGGCACGACGCGATATGCCATCGTCCATGTGAACACGAGCAGCGGCAGCGTGGCGGCAATTGGCTCGCCCGATCCGGTGGCCAATGCCATCGTCACCAGCTGGACCGGCGCGTGCATGGCCTCGCTATACGGCGTCAGCCCCTGAGTCGACGCGGGCACGTCCCGCGGTGACTGTGACCGACAAGCCATCCACGATGGCCTGGACCATCACCCAGCATGCCACCCTGTCTGTTCGGCAGTGGGACGATGCGACCTTCGTATACGATTCCTTCTCCGGGCGAACCCACTACCTCAATGGCAGCGCTGCCGAGATCCTCGCGCTGATCGCAGAGCAACCCCTGCCGCTTGCCGATACCGATACGGCACTCCTGCGGGAGTTCGCACCATCCGAGCCGGAAGCATTCCTGGCGGCCAGCCGCCGGGTCCTCGAGCTTCTGGAACACCTGGGGTTGGTAACCCGCCATGCGTGACGTGGTCCAGCGGACGCTCGGTCCGGATTTAGGTGACTCCCGAGCGGCCTCAAGCCTGAAGTCCCGCGGCATCGATGCATTGCATGCGATGCTTCGGTCCGGTGTTCGCTATGGCATTGGCCCGTTCGTGGTCGCCCTGAAGGGGCAACAGCGCGTGCTCGCGGAGCGTCTCCACGCCTGCTATCCCGATTACCCTCTCGCTCCGGCGAATGAGTTTGCGGATGCATCCCTCGCGGTCGCACGCAATCCCGGCCTTAGCCGCCACTGGTGGTCCACGCGTGTGATTCGGCTGGAGGATGGTCAGGTGTTCACCACCTTCCCCGAGAACGCGACGATCGCCCATCTGGAGTGGACCCTCAACTGGGCCATCGCCAACAGGTCACATCAATTCCTGATGTTGCACGCAGGCGTGCTCGCCAACGCTTATGGGGGGCTCATCCTGCCCGCCGAACCGGGAGCGGGTAAGAGCACGCTCTGCGCGTATCTCATGCATCGCGGCTGGCGCCTGCTTTCCGACGAGTTCACGCTGCTGCGCGACGAGGGGCTCGAGATATATCCGTTTCCGCGCTTGTTACCCATCAAGAATGCGGCAATCGCCGTCATTCGCGAGCAGGTGCCCGAAGCGCGTTTCGGACCCGAGATCCCTGGCACGCACAAGGGTACTGTGGCGCATCTGCAGCCGCCCGACGAAGCCATCCTGCGCATGCACGAGACCGCGTCCCCGCGTCTCATGATTTTTCCCCGCTACACCCCGGACACGCCGTTAGAGATTACCCCGGTGCCGCGGGCCCAGTGTTTTGTCGAGATCACGCAGAACGCATTCAATTATGTTTTGCGCGGGGAGGAAGGTTTTCGCATTGCAGCGGCCTTGACCGAGCGGGTGCGGGCATTTCAACTGCGATATAACGATCTCGAGCGCGCCGCGACCGCGCTCGATGACCTGATGGCTGAGGCTCACGGCGCGCGCGATCCCTCGCGTCGGTAGTTTTCGAGCTCGGCGCGTAGGCGCTTCTTATCGAACTTTCCCACCCCTGTCTTGGGCAGAGAAGGCAGCACGATGAATTCATCGGGCAGCCACCAGCGGGCAATCCCGTGCGCCACCAGATGATCCCGCAGGGCCTGATCTTTGGGCATGGCCGCCCCCGAATCCACGACCAGGAACGCGATGGGCCGTTCAATCCACTTGTCGTGGGGTGCTCCCACCACCGTCGCTTCGCGCACCGCAGTGTAGGCCATAAGGGTATTTTCGAGATCTACGGAGGAAATCCACTCACCGCCGGACTTGATGAGGTCCTTCGCACGGTCGACCAGCCGCATGACGCCCTCTTCGTTGACTGCTGCGATGTCACCGCTTTTCCACCAGCCATCGACAAAGCTTTCTGCGCTTCTCGGCTCGTTGAGATAGGAAGTCGCGATCCACGGACCGCGCACAAACACCTCGCCCACTGCCTGATCGTCCCAGGGCACTTGCTTGCCGGACTCATCCAGAACGCGGATTTCCACCCCAGGCATCGCTATCCCCTGTCGCACCCGGATAGCAATCTTCGCGTCATCATCGAGATGTTGCTGGTCCCGCTTGATGCACATAGTGGTGG
>JBDLQR010000196.1:0-5282 GCA_039800485.1 Pseudomonadota bacterium | reverse complement strand
CACTTCTCAGACTAGCCTACGGGATTTGAAATCATGTCTCCCAGAGTACTTTCTCGTGCCGATCTCATGCCGCTGGAACGCTACCATGCGGAGCGCCCTGCCTTCCGTGCGCGCGTCATCGCACACAAGATTTCCCGCCAGGTCGCGCTCGGGCCGCACATCACACTGCTGTTCGAGGACGCACTGACCATCCAGTACCAGGTACAGGAGATGCTGCGCGTGGAGCGCATCTTCGAAGCCGAAGCGATAGACGAAGAGCTCGCAGCCTACAACCCGCTCATTCCGGACGGTGACAACTGGAAAGCGACTATGCTCATCGAATACGAAGATGTGGAGGAGCGTCGCGTGGCGCTCGAGAAGCTCGTCGATGTCGAGCACCGGATATGGGCCCGCGTGGGACAGAATCCCCCGGTGTTCGCCGTGGCAGATGAGGATCTCGATCGCAGCCGCGACAATAAGACCGCCGCGGTGCATTTCCTGCGCTTCCCGCTGGATGCGGCAAGCATCCGTGATCTCAAGGCTGGCGCGAGCCTTGGCTTCGGGGTGGACCATCCGGCCTACGGCCACGGCATCGAGGCGGTAGCCGACGCCACACGCGCATCGCTAGTAGCTGACCTTGCTTGACGGGGTGAGACGCATCTACCAACATCCGCGCCGGTCACGTGGCCGGCGCCAGGGTGGTGGAATTTGAGCTCCAGATACGATGCTGCTGATATCGAGGTCCTGACCGGACTCGAGCCCGTGCGCAAGCGCCCGGGCATGTACACCGATACCTCCCGCCCCAACCATCTCGTACAGGAAGTCGTCGACAACAGCGTCGATGAGGCCATCGCAGGGCACTGCAGCCGTATCGACGTGGTGCTGCAGGAAGACGGTTACATCGAAGTGACTGATGACGGCCGCGGCATGCCGGTGGACATCCATCCGGGCGAGCAGGTCTCGGGGGTGGAAGTCATCCTGACCCGTCTCCATGCGGGCGGCAAATTCTCAGGCAAGAACTACAAGTTCTCAGGGGGCTTGCACGGCGTCGGTGTGTCCGTGGTCAATGCGCTTTCGCAGCGCCTGGAAGTGCGGGTGCGCCGCGGGGGTGCCGAATACGCCATGGCTTTCGCGGGCGGCGAGCGTCAGGGTGATCTCCTCGAGTCCGGCAAGGTGGGACGCAACAACACCGGCACGCAGATTCGTTTCCTGCCCGATCCGCGTTATTTCGACACCGTGCGCATCGCCGTGCCCCGCCTCAAGCATCTGTTGCGGGCCAAGGCCATTCTCTGTCCCGGTCTTACCGTCAATTTTCACGAAGTGGCAACGGGGGACAGGATCAGCTGGCAGTATCAGGATGGCTTGCGCGGCTATCTCACGGCAGCGTTGCCGGATGCCGAACTGGTGCCTGCGGAGGCGGTGGCCGGCAGTCTGGAGAATGCGCAGGAAGCCGTCGCCTGGGCGCTGCACTGGCGTGCCGATGAGGGCGAACTCATCACCGAAAGTTATGTGAACCTGGTGCCCACCCTGCAGGGCGGCACACATGTGAATGGTCTGCGCCAGGGGCTGCTCGATGCAGTGCGCGAGTTCTGCGAGTTCCGCAACCTGCTGCCACGCGGCGTCAAGCTGACTGCCGATGATGTCTTCGACCGGTGTACCTACATTCTCTCGGTCAAGCTCAGCGAGCCACAATTCTCCGGTCAGACCAAGGAACGTCTGTCATCCCAATCGTGCACGCCCTTCGTGGCAACGGCTGTGCGGGATGTCACCACCCTCTGGCTGCATCAGCATGTGGAGGCCGGCGAGCGCATAGCGGAGCTTGCCATCGCACGTGCCCAGACCCGGCTCAAGGCCAGCAAGACGGTGGTGCGCAAGAAGGTTGCCGGCAACGGACCGGCGCTGCCGGGCAAGCTGGCCGACTGCACCTCCAATGATCTGGCGGAATCCGAACTCTTCCTGGTGGAAGGCGATTCGGCGGGGGGCTCCGCCAAACAGGCACGCAGCAAGGAAACCCAGGCCATTCTTCCCTTGCGTGGCAAGATCCTGAACACCTGGGAAGTCGAATCCTCGCAGGTGCTGGCTTCGCAGGAAGTCCACGACATTGCCGTTGCCCTGGGTGTCGACCCCGGCAACGACGACATCAGCGGGCTGCGCTACGGCAAGATCTGCATCCTGGCGGACGCGGATTCGGACGGGGCGCATATTGCCACCTTGCTGTGCGCGCTTTTCGTGCGGCATTTCCGGGCGCTGGTGGCGGCCGGGCATGTCTTCGTCGCCATGCCGCCGCTGTACCGCATCGACGCCGGCAAGGAAGTGCTCTACGCCCAGGAAGAAGCGGAGAAGGAACGCATGCTTGCCCGCATCACGGCGGATCGCATCAAGGGCAAGGTCAACATCCAGCGCTTCAAAGGTCTTGGCGAGATGAATCCCCTGCAGCTGCGGGAGACGACCATGGCCGCCGAGTCACGTCGCCTGGTTCAGCTCACGGTGGATGCCGAGCATCCCGCCGATCCCGTGCTCGACATGCTGCTCGCGCGCAAGCGTGCGTCCGACCGCCGGGTCTGGCTGGAGCGCAAGGGCAATCTCGCGATCATCGATTGAGATTCATATGGGCGAAAAAGCCGCGATAGAACGCAAGCCACTGCGCGAATTCACCGAGCAGGCGTACCTCGACTATTCGATGTACGTGATACTCGACCGCGCCCTTCCACACCTCGGAGACGGCCTGAAGCCCGTCCAGCGCCGGATCATTTATGCGATGTCGGAGCTGGGACTCGCAGCGAGTGCCAAGTACAAGAAATCGGCCCGAACTGTCGGCGATGTGATCGGCAAATTCCATCCCCACGGGGACTCAGCCTGTTACGAGGCGATGGTGCTGATGGCCCAGCCCTTCAGCTATCGCTATCCGCTGGTCGATGGGCAGGGCAATTGGGGCTCTCCGGATGATCCGAAATCCTTCGCCGCCATGCGTTACACCGAGGCCAAGCTCACGCCTTACGCCGACGTCCTGCTGAGCGAACTGGAACAGGGCACGGCTGACTGGGTGCCCAATTTCGATGGCACCCTGGAAGAGCCCAAGCTGTTGCCGGCACGGGTGCCGAATGTGCTGCTCAATGGCACCACCGGCATTGCCGTGGGCATGGCGACAGACATTCCGCCGCACAACCTGCGCGAAGTGGTGCAGGCCTGTATCCACCTGCTGGAGAATCCGGCGGCTACGGTGGCCGACCTCTGCACCCATGTGCTCGGGCCGGATTATCCGTCCGGCGGGGAAATCATCAGCGCCCCGGAAGATCTGCGGCAGATCTACGAAACAGGCAACGGTGGGGTGCGCATGCGCGCCTGCTTTGAGGTCGAGAATGGCAATGTGGTCATCAACGCCTTGCCCTATCAGACCTCAGGCGCCCGCATCATCGAGCAGATTGCCGAGCAGATGCAGGCGAAGAAACTGCCGATGCTGGAGGATGTGCGCGACGAATCTGATCACGAAACACCCATCCGCATCGTGCTGGTGCCGCGCTCCAACAGGGTGGAGATCGAGCCCCTGATGCAGCACTTGTTCGCGACCACCGATCTCGAACGCAGCTTCCGGGTAAACCTGAATGTCATCGGTCTCAACGGCCTGCCGGGCGTCAAGAACCTCAAGAGCCTGCTGCTCGAATGGCTGGAATACCGCACAGAGACCGTGCGTCGTCGCCTGCAGTTCAGGCTGGAGAAGGTCACCGATCGCCTGCATATCCTCGCGGGCTACCTTATCGCCTACCTCAATATCGAAGAGGTCATTCGCATCATCCGCTTCGAGGAGGATCCGAAGGCCAGCCTGATGGCGCGCTTCGCACTGTCCGAGTTGCAGGCCAATGCCATTCTCGACCTTCGCCTGCGCAACCTGGCCCGACTGGAGGAGACCCGCATTCGCGGCGAGCAGCGTGAGCTTGATGCCGAGCGCAAGCGTATCGAACTCATCCTGGGCTCTCCGCGCCGGCTGAAAACCCTGGTCAAGGATGAACTGTCTGCGGATGCGGAAGAGTTCGGCGATGCCAGGCGTACGGCGCTGGTGCGGCGCGCGGCGGCGCAGGCACTGGCCGAGACGGATCTGGTGCCCGCCGAACCGGTCACGGTTGTGCTGTCCGAAAAAGGCTGGGTGCGGGCCGCCAAAGGTCATGAAATCAATCCCGCGGAACTCGGTTACCGCAGCGGCGACCAGTACCTTGCCTCCGCCCGGGGGCGCAGCAACCAGACCGCGGTGTTTCTGGGGGCGGATGGTCGCAGCTACTCGCTGCCTGCGCACACGCTGCCATCGGCGCGTGGCATGGGTGAGCCCCTGGCCGGACGCCTGACGCCGGCTGATGGCGTTCCCTTTGTAGGGCTCGCCTTGGGCGCCGCCGAGCAGCGGCTGATCGTCTGCTCCGATGCGGGTTACGGTTTCGTGGCGAGCCTCGAGACGCTCAGTGTGCGCAACAAGGCTGGCAAGTCGCTGCTGAGCCTGCCCGAAGGTGCACGTGCCCTGCCATTGGTGCTGGTAAACGATCCTGCGCAGGATGATCTCGCCTGTGTCACCACTACCGGGCACCTGCTGGTGTTCAAGGTGTCCGAAGTGCCGGAGCTGGCGCGCGGCAAGGGGAATCGCCTGATCAGCATCCCCACGCCCAAGGCCAGGAAGGGTGAAGAGCTGCTGCGCGGCGTGGTTGCCATCCCCGCTGGCTGGAGCCTCAAGCTTTTTGCGGGAAACCGCCATGTCACGCTCAAGCCGCGTGACCTCGATGCCTACCGCGGGGAGCGTAGCCGACGTGGCAACAAACTGCCCCGTGGTCTGCAGCGCGTGGATGGCCTGGAGGCAGTGGAGTAGGGTTGCTTCACAGCAGGTTGTCCTGCGGCAGTTCCGGCGGGAAGTTGCTCATGCCGACTCCCGCCAGGCGGTAACGTGTCGCGGCCGGCAGGTCCACGCGCGCGAGCAGTGACAATGCCTGCTCGACCAGTTCAGCCGCGCTTTGCACGGGCAAGGGCGGTGTGATGCTGCGCGACAGGATCTGGAACTCGGCGGTCTTCAACTTGAGCACCAGAGTGCGTCCAACGCGCTGACGTCGCTGCGCTGTGAGCCAGGTCTTGATCGCGCATTCGCGCACTACGGGGGCAAGCTCGCTCAAGGCCAGATCCTCGGCCAGGGTCTGCTCCACTGATATCTGCTGCAGGGGACGATCGGGCGCAACAGCGCTGTCATCCTCACCCAGCGCCAGACGGGCCAGCCTGTCCCCCATGCGGCCGAAGCGGCGCACGAGTTCATCACGGCTGACCTGGCGCAGATC
>JBDLQR010000195.1:0-3304 GCA_039800485.1 Pseudomonadota bacterium | reverse complement strand
TGCGCAAAGTGGCCTCGGGGGGTGAGCTCTCACGCACCAGCCTTGCGATCCAGGTGGCAACCGCAGGCACGGCGCAGGTGCCCACGCTGGTCTATGACGAAATCGACACCGGCATCGGGGGGCGCGTGGCCACCATTGTCGCGCGCCATCTGCAGAGCATTGCCGATACGCGGCAGATTCTCTGCGTGACGCATCTGGCCCAGGTGGCTTCAGCCGGTGCGCAACATCTCTATATCACCAAGGAAGTGGTGCAGGGGCAGACGGCAACGCGGGCGGTGTATCTGGACAAGGCCAGCCGGGTGGAGGAAATCGCGCGGATGTTGGGCGGGGACGAGGGCTCGGCCAAGGCCCGGGCCCATGCCCGGGAACTGCTGGGCAGTTGAGTGCCCGTCAGGCCTTGCGCTTGACGTAAAGAATGAGGCTGTGGTCCTGGAGCTCAAAGCCGTGCGCAGCGGCTACGGCGTGCTGCCTGCGCTCGATCTCCTCGTCGAAGAACTCCACCACCTCGCCGGTCTCCGTGCATACCATGTGATCGTGATGAGGCCCGCGCGCCATCTCGAACACCGCATGTGAGCCATCAAAATTGTGCCGCTCGACGATGCCGGCATCTTCGAACTGGGTCAGCACGCGATAGACAGTGGCGAGGCCGACATCCTCACCGGCCTCCAGCAGGGCCCGGTAGACATCTTCTGCGCTCAGGTGACGCTCACCACCCTTCTCGAGGATCTCGAGGATCCGCAACCTGGGCAGCGTGGCCTTCAAGCCGGCCTTCTTCAACGCAAATGTATCCACCCGTATCGCCTTTCAGGTTGGGCATCGCGGTCAATCGTGGCCGCGTGGTTGAGCCGTAGGATATACTGCCCATCCGATGGCAGCAGGCCAGTCTGTTCACAGACCGGCGGCGACCAGTCTACCACCTTCTTCGCGCCTCCCGCCGAGCGCCCCAGCGTCCCCAAGGCCAGACACCGAGCGTCAGATGAAGTTCAAGGTTTTCCCCCTTCTCTGGTTGAGTGGTGTTCTGCTCCAGGGGTGCGCGACCAATCGCCTGCCCACGGCGGCAGATTTGCCGTCCATGGGGTCGATACCCTCAGTGGGTTCGCTGCCCTTCGTGCACAAGATTGATGTCCAGCAGGGCAACGTCATCACCCAGGACATGATTGCCCAGCTGCAACTCGGCATGGACAAGAAGAAGGTCAATTTCGTGATGGGCTCGCCCATCATCATGGACACCTTCCACTCCAACCGTTGGGACTATCTCTACACCCTGAGTGAGCGTGGCAGCCGGCCGAAGCGCCGCCGCATCACCCTGTTCTTCGAAAATGACGTGCTGGTGCGGGTAGAGGGGGATGTGAAGATTGCCCAGGGCCCCATCGTGGTCGACACCCGTCAGGACATGACGGTGGACGTGCCCAAGACGAAGAAAAAAGGCGTGGTGGGCACCTTGGTGGGCACCATTCCCTTCGTCGGAGAAGAAAAACCCAAGGCCAGGAAACCCGCCAAGACCACCACCCTGGTAGAGGATACCGGCCCGCCGGTCGCCGACGCGCCGCCGGCCAAGCCCCAAATCACGCCGGTCGAACGCGCGGCGCTGGAAGAACAAGGCGGCCCCGGTGTGCTCAGCAAACTGAAAGGCGTTGTGCCCTTCACCGGCTCGGACGCCCCCGAGGACGCGCCTGTCATCGAGACGGATGAGGAAGACGCGGTTGACGAAGTCGTCGACGAGACGGTAACCGAGCTTGAAGAGTCCGCGCCTGAGGAAGAGTCCTCGGCGGAGCCTGACGGTCCTGGCCTGATCGATACGATCACCGGCGCCCTGCCCTTCGTGGGCGAGGATGAGGATGAAGATGAGGCCGAGTCCGAGGAGCGGGAGGTCGAAAAAGAATTCCCGGAGGAAATGGCTGAGGAAGAAGACGACGAGGGTGAGGCCTGGGATTGGGAATCCCGTTACGACGAAGACAAGGTAGTCACGGCCCCCCCGCCCGGCGCCCCCACCCCCATGCCGCTGGAAGACCGGCTTGCCGATGACGGCTATGGGAGCGACGAGGAGCCCGAGGAGGACGAAGAGACCGAGGATGAGTATTCGTCCGATGAGGAAGAAGAGGACAAGCCGGGCTTCTTCAAACGTCTGTTTGGGCGGGATTGAGGCCGGTCAATCGGCCCCCTGCGCCGCGCGGCGCCGCCTTCGCTCCTTGGGATCCCTCACCAGCGGGCAATAGACCTCCACCCTGTCCCCGGCCATGACCGGGGTTTCCAGCGCCAGCAACCGCCCGAACACACCCACCTTGTAGCGCGTGAGATCGATCTCCGGGTGTGCATCCAGCAGCCGCGCCCGCTCGATGGCTCCGCGCACGGTAGTGCCGGCAGGTACCTTGAGTGCGCGCCGGAAAGCGACTTCCCCCGTGGCGTAAGCCACTTCGATGCCGAAGGTCTCAAGGCCGGCCATGGAGCGATTCGGCGCGCTGCTTGAAGGAATTCACCAAGGAGCCCGTGATGGCCTTGAACACCGGTGACAGGCTGAGCGCGATGATCCGGCTTGCAAATTCGAACTCGAGCTCGAGGCTCACCTTGCAGCCCAGCGGTGTATCGGTAAAGCGCCACACGCCGTGCAGATGCTTGAACGGCCCATCCACCAGTTTCATCTCGATGGTATTGGGCCGGGTCCGGACATTGTCCGTGGTGAAGGCGTAGCGCAGCTTGCCCTTGGCCACCGAGAGGCGCGCACGCAGCGTGGTGTCGGTGTCTGCCAGCAGTTCCGCTTTCTCACACCAGGGCAGGAATTCCGGATAGCGCGCCACGTCGTCCACCAGCGAGAACATCTGCTCAGCGGAATAGGCAACGATTGCGGACTGGCGGATTTCAGCCATGGCGGTGCGGGGTTCCGGTCATGAGAACAGGGCGTTTGACGCTTGCATCAAGCGGCTCGGCATTCTGCATCCCTGAACCCGCCCTGCCAATGCTCCAACCGTGGTCCCTCCAAACCGGGCCAAGGGCCGGGCTCCGGATGCCGCTGCTATACTCCTCCTCCCCCAGCCCGAAGTGATCCATGAACAAGCCTGCCGGAAAAAAATCGAGCGGTGACGGCTCCATCACGCAGAACAGGAAAGCGTTCCATGACTATTTCGTGGAGGAGCGCTTTGAGGCGGGGCTGGTGCTGGAAGGCTGGGAGGTCAAGAGTCTGCGCGCCGGCAAGGTGCAACTGAGGGACACCTATGTACTGCTCAAGGATGGCGAGGCGTTCCTGATCGGCGCACTGATCAATCCCCTGACCTCCGCTTCAACGCACATCCACGCGGATCCCACCCGC
>JBDLQR010000194.1:0-6578 GCA_039800485.1 Pseudomonadota bacterium | reverse complement strand
TGACCATCGCCAAACTCGATGTGGACAGCAACCAGACCACCTCGACCAAATACGGCATCCGCGGTGTACCCACGCTCATGCTGTTCAAGGACGGCGGTGTGATCGCGACGCACGTGGGCGCCCTCACCAAATCACACCTGACTGCCTTCATCGACAGCCATATCTGAAATCCCGGGCCCGCGGCCACAGGGCTGCGGGCGTCTGGACTGGGCACAGGGTGCGTGCTAAGGTCCAGCCTCAAGTTTTCGAACGAGCCCGTCTGGGCCCTTTCCACACCACCCCTGTAGTCACCTCCGAGCCCTGCCGCGGTTCCCGCGCGGGCGTCCAACCCAACAGCAGCCTCCACCACGATGAATCTCACCGAACTCAAACGCAAACCGGCCTCGGAACTGATCGCGCTTGCGGACGAAATGGGCCTGGAAGGTGTCGCCCGCTCCCGCAAGCAGGACGTCATCTTCGGCATCCTCAAGGGGCATGCGAAGAAAGGCGAAGACATCTCCGGGGATGGCGTGCTGGAAATCCTCTCGGATGGTTTCGGCTTCCTGCGCTCGGGTGACAGTTCCTATCTCGCCGGACCGGACGACATCTACGTATCACCCAGCCAGATACGTCGGTTCAATCTCCGCACCGGCGACACCATCTCCGGCAAGATTCGGCCACCCAAGGATGGCGAGCGTTACTTCGCGCTGCTCAAGGTCAATGACATCAATTTCGAGCCGCCGGAGAACACCAAGAACAAGGTGCTGTTCGAGAATCTCACGCCACTGTTCGCACAGAAGCGTCTGAATCTGGAACTCGGCAACGGCAGCCGCGAGGATCTGGCACCCCGCGTGATCGATCTCGTCGCGCCCATCGGCAAGGGTCAGCGCGGACTCATCATCTCGCCGCCAAAGGCCGGCAAGACCATGCTCCTGTCCAGCATCGCCCAGTCGGTAGCGGCCAATCATCCGGAGTGCTACCTCATCGTGCTGCTCATCGACGAGCGTCCCGAGGAAGTCACGGAAATGCAGCGCACCGTGCGCGGCGAAGTCATCTCCAGCACCTTTGATGAACCGGCCAGCCGCCACGTGCAGGTCGCGGAAATGGTGATCGACAAGGCCAAGCGACTGGTCGAGCACAAGCGCGATGTGGTGATCCTTCTCGATTCCATCACGCGTCTGGCGCGTGCCTACAACACCGTGGTGCCTGCTTCCGGCAAGGTGCTCACCGGCGGTGTGGATGCGAACGCCCTGCAAAGGCCAAAGCGCTTCTTCGGCGCCGCGCGCAATATCGAGGAAGGTGGCAGCCTGACCATCATCGCCACGGCGCTGATCGACACCGGCTCACGCATGGATGACGTCATCTATGAGGAGTTCAAGGGCACGGGCAACATGGAAGTGCATCTGGACCGCAAGATCGCGGAAAAGCGCATCTTCCCCGCAGTCAACATCAATCGCTCCGGCACCCGCCGGGAAGAACTGCTGACCCATCCGGACGAACTGCAGAAGATGTGGATCCTGCGCAAGTTGCTGCATCCGATGGAAGAAATCGCGGCGATGGAATTCCTGCTGGAACGCCTCAAGGCGACCAAGAACAACGCCGAGTTCTTCGACTCGATGAAGCGCTCCTGAGCGCGTATTCCCTCTGACTGGCGCCGGGATTCCGGCGCGCAGGAAAGACCCCGCCGCGCCTCAGCCGGGCGGCCAGGAGAAGGGCCGACCCGCCAGCACGTGGATGTGCAGGTGGAAGACCGTCTGCCCGGCACCCGCCCCGTTGTTCAGCGCCAGCCGGAAATTCTCACCGTACCCCGCTTCACGCGCCACACGCGCGGCTGTCAGCATCAGATGTCCCATGAGCGCGCTGTCAGTGGGCGCTGCGTCGCCCAGGCGCGGGATGGGCTTGATGGGCACCACCAGCGCATGGAAAGGCGCCTGAGGATTGATGTCCCGGAAGGCAATGCAACGATCGTCCTCATACAGGATGGTCGCCGGGATTTCGCGGGCAATGATGCGTTCAAACAGGGTTTTGTCGGTCATGAGCGGCCTCCGGTTGGGCGGGCGGAATTCAGTCGCGCTGCCGGCGCGGAATGAACACCCCACGATGACTCTCGCGCACGATGTCGCCCAGGTGCACGCCGAATTGCGCCTTGCGACGCTCCTCGAAGTAGAGCTCCAGGGTGTGAACGATGGTGGGGAAGGCGAGCTCGCGCCAGGGGATCTCTTCTTCGCGGAAGAGCTTGACCTCCAGGCTCTCGGTGCCCGGCCCGAATTCCAGGTCAAGAAGTCGTGAGCGGAACATCATGTACACCTGGTTGGTGTGCGGAATGTTCATCACCGTATAAAGACCGAGCAACTCGACCCGTGCGTTGGCCTCTTCAAGCGTCTCGCGCTCGGCGGCTTCCGAGGTGGTCTCTTCGTTTTCCATGAAACCCGCGGGCAGCGTCCAATAGCCGTAGCGCGGCTCGATGGCGCGACGACACAGCAGCACCGTGTCCTCCCATTCGGGAATGCAACCGACCACGATCTTGGGGTTCTGGTAATGGATCTCGTTGCAGCCACCGCAAACATGGCGCGGGCGATTGTCGCCTTCGGGAATTTCCCAGCGGATATTGTCGGTGCCGCACTGACTGCAGAATTTCATGGTCTCTCCGCCATATGACTGGCAAGCAAGGGTTCAAGGGCAGGCCACAGCGAGTCCAGCAGACGCGGCTGGGCACGCGACGTGGGATGCAAGCCATCGGCCTGCATCAATTCCGGATCGAGAATCACGTCGGCCAGAAAAAACGGCGCCAGCACAGGAGACTGCGCCAGCGACGGCCGCATGCGTTCAACCGCATCGTAAACCGCCGTGAAGCCCTGAGCATACTCCGGGCCGTAGTTGGGCGGGACCTCCATGCGCACGACCAGCGCCCGCGCGCCGGCCTGATCGATGGCCCGCAGCATGCCATGCAGATTGTCGCGGATTTCGGCGAGATCGAAACCACGCAGGCCATCATTCGCGCCCAGTTCCACCACTACCAGCGCGGGTTGGTGGTCCATGAGCAGTGCCGGCAGGCGCCGTCTGCCACCACTGGTGGTCTCGCCACTGATACTCGCGTTTACCACCCGATGTGGATAGCCTTGGCTGCGCAGTCGGGATTCGAGCAGCGCCACCCAGCCCGTTTCGGGCGCAATGCCGTAGGCCGCACTCAGGCTGTCGCCGAGAATCAGGATCACCGGCGAGGCTGCCAGCGCAGCGCTTGCTGTTCCCCACCAAAGCAGACAACACAGAAGCAGTTTCATGACGGACGGATTGGTCATTGCCGAACACTTGTGCAAGGAATTCGCCGGCCCGGAAGGCCTGTTGCGGGTTCTGGATGATATCAACTTCACGGTAGCGCGCGGCACGACCTGTGCGATTGTAGGGGCCTCCGGCTCCGGCAAGTCGACACTGCTCGGACTGCTGGCGGGGCTGGAAGTGCCGAGCTCGGGCCGCTGCCTCGTCGGCGGGCAAGACCTCGCGAACATGGATGAAGACGCCAGGGCGCGGCTGCGCAATGAGCGTATCGGTTTCGTGTTCCAGCAGTTCCACCTGCTCGGCACCTTGACGGCACTGGAGAACGTGTTGCTGCCCCTGGAACTCGCGAGGCGCCCCCACGCCAGACAGACCGCCAGCGCCGCCCTGGCGCGGGTCGGACTCGCGGCGCGCGCAGGCCATCTGCCGCGTCAGCTTTCCGGGGGCGAGCAGCAGCGCGTGGCACTCGCGCGGGCTTTCTGTACCAACCCCGAAGTACTGTTTGCAGACGAACCCACGGGCAACCTCGATACCCGCACTGCGGCCCAGGTCATGGACCTGATGTTCGAACTGAACCGTGAACATGCGACCACCCTGATCCTCGTCACGCACGATGAAAAGCTGGCCCAGCGCTGCGCCATGCGGGTGACCCTCGAGGCGGGTCGCCAGCATCCTGACCCTGCCCATGACTGATCGCGCCCCGGGTCCGCTTGGCCTGCTGCGGCTCGGCGCACGCGCGCTGCGCCGGGATCTGCGCAATCCGCATCTGGTGGTCGTTGCGATCGCGCTGGTGATCGCCGTGGCAGGCATGACGGCCGTGGGCACTTTCACCGATCGCGTGCAGCGGGCGCTGACCGCGCAGGCCGGCAGTCTGCTTGCCGCCGACCTTGCACTGCAGTCGAGTCGCCCACTGCCCGCCGAGCTCCGTACGCGCGCCGCGGCGGAGGGTCTTGGCGTGAGCGAGCAGATCAACATGCGCAGCATGGTGAGCCATGCGGACGGTCTGCAGATGGTGGAACTGAAAGCTGTTGACCAGGCCTATCCCCTGCGCGGAGAAGTGCAGGTCATCAGTCCGGGCGCCGACCGACCCGCGCCCCTGCGCACCGGCCCTCGCGCGGGCGAGATCTGGGTGGAATCTCGCCTGCTGGGGCTGTTGTCACTCGAGGTGGGGGCAGCTCTCAAGGTGGGCGCGACCGAGCTCCGGATCGCTGGCGTGCTGGCGCTGGAACCCGATCGTGCGGGGGATCTCTTTTCCATCGCCCCGCGCGTGATGATGAATCTCGCGGATCTCCCGGCCACCCGTCTTGTGCTGCCAGGCAGTCGTCTGCAGTACGCCCTTGCCCTCGCGGGCCCGGAATCGAAAGTGGAGACCTTCGCCAAGCTTGCACGCGGTCAGGCGCGCAAGCAGGGTTTTCGCGTGGTCAGCCCGGATGAAGCAAGACCCGAAGTACGCTCCGCGCTGGATCATGCCCGACAGTTCCTCAGCCTCGCGGCACTCGTGGCCACGACCCTGGCCGGGCTCGCCATTCTGGTCGCAGCCCACAGCTTTGCGCGGGAGCAGGTGGACACCATCGCCATCTGGCGCACGCTTGGCGCCACTCGGAGCACCCTCGGCTGGCTCCATACCGCCCAGATAGCGCTGCTCGGTCTGGTGGCTTCGGCCACCGGTGCCGCGCTCGGCAGCGGGCTCGAATTCGGGCTTTCGCGGGCGCTGGCTGGCCTCGTCCAGGGCGAGATGCCTGCGGCGTCCGTGCGCCCTGCCCTGTCCGGAATTCTGGCGGGCGTGCTTGCGCTGATGGGCTTTGCACTGCCCCAGTTGCTTGCGCTGCGCGAGGTCTCACCGGCGCGTGTATTGCGTCGGGATCTGCCCTGGCGCGGCCCGGGGCCCGGCATGATTGCAGGCGGTGCATTGGCCTCCATCGGACTGCTGGCACCCTGGCAGTCCGGAGACGTGCGACTCACGCTGTGGGCACTGGGTGGGCTCTCTGCCTGTCTGGTATTGCTCTTTGTGTGTGGCCGAGCGGCGCTCTGGCTGCTCGATGCCTGGCTCCGTCGCCGCACGGCCTGGTGGCTCACGGGCTTCACCAATCTCACACGCAGACCGGGGCTGGTCGGCCTGCAGATCTGTGCGCTCGGCATGAGTCTCGCCGCCATCACGCTGCTGGGGCTGGTGCGGTCGGATCTGGTCGCCAACTGGACCGAGAGCCTACCCCCCGATGCGCCCGATCAATTCCTGATCAACATCGAACCCGAGGAAGTTGCGGCGCTCGAGGCCTTTCTTGCCGGCGAAGGAATCAACACAGGCGGGGTGTGGCCCATGGTGCGAGCGCGTCTGGTGTCGGTCAACGATCGTCCGGTGCAACCCGAGGATTTTGCGGATCCCCGCGCGAGGCGTCTTGCGGATCGGGAGTTCAATCTCTCCACGGCGGATCGGCTGAAGCATGACAACCGGCTCGTGGCAGGACAGTTCTGGCAGGCAGGCGAGGACCCGGCGCAGTTCTCGTTCGAAGTGGAGATTGCCCAGACACTCGGCATCAAGCTCGGCGACACGGTCAGCTATCGCATCGCTGACCGCATGCTGACCGGCAAGGTCACAAGCCTCAGGGCGGTGAACTGGGAGACCATGGAGGCGAATTTCTTCGTGGTCTCTCCTCCTGCCTTCCTGGAAGGCTATCCCGCGACTCATATCACGAGCTTCAAGCTGCCCACGGGCCGCGAGGACATTCTGAAATCACTCAGCACGCGCCATCCCAGTGTGACCGTGATCGATGTTCAGGCACTGCTGCAGCAGGTTCGTGGTGTGATGGACCGGGCCCTTGCTGCCATCGAGTTCGTGTTCTTCTTCACGCTCGCCGCCAGCGTGGTCGTGGTTTTCGCGGCAGTGGAAGCCACCCATGGCGAGCGACTGCACGATGTCACGGTCATGAAGACGCTGGGCGCCACGCGCGACCGCATCCTCGTCGTGACCAGTCTGGAGTTCGCGAGTCTCGGAGCACTCGCAGGTGTGATTGGAACCGTTGCCGCCAGCCTCGGTGCGTGGTGGCTGGCCACGCGGCTCCTCAACATGGAATATCACTTCAACGGCACGGCATTGCTGCTCGGCGCGAGCCTCGGCACGCTCGCGGTGTGGCTGGCGGGATTGCGCGCAGTGGTCGGCGCCTGGCGCCAACCGGTCGCGCAGGTCTTGCGCGAGTGGACGTAGGGCTTCAGTTCAGTGCGCGGGCCAGCTGCGTCCGATACTCGCGAATGAGCGGATCACCTGCGGGCAGCAGTGAGAACACGTCGAGCATCAGTCTGCGCGCGGCATCCTCGCCATAAGCGCGGTC
>JBDLQR010000193.1:0-2895 GCA_039800485.1 Pseudomonadota bacterium | reverse complement strand
AGGCCTGGTCGGGGCTGCTCCAGAATCCGGACCGTAGGCCCTGAAACCCCGCCAGAAAGAGCTCGGGCTTTCAGGTCGAAGCTCAGAAAATGTTTGCAAACCTTTATATATACGATGTATTTTCCTTTCTGCGCATCACAACAAAATCAGCCCCGGAAAAACCGCGCGCATCCGGCCCTGGCGCTCCGAGGAGGCCGCGGCCCATTTTCGCCCGTCTGCCCCAAGGTGCACGGGTGTTTTCTGCTTGGCGCAAACGCTGGTGATGCCGTTCGATGACGACGCAAACGTTCAGTTGCGAATTCTTTCCTCCCCGCACGCCCGAGGCCCGTGAGCGTCTCGCGGCCACGGCTGCCCGCCTGACGGCACTTGGCCCCGAATTCTTCTCGGTGACCTTCGGGGCGGGCGGCAGTACGCGGGATCTGACGCTTGAAACCGTACTCAAGCTGCGCACCGATCATGGCATCGACTCCGCGCCCCACCTGTCGTGCATAGGCACGCCGCGGGAGGAGTTGCGCGCCCTGTTGCACGAATACCAGCACGCGGGGATCCGCCGGCTGGTCCTGCTGCGCGGTGACATGCCCTCAGGCATGACCGGCTTCGGCGAACTGCGCTATGCAAACGAGCTGGTGGCCTTCGTGCGTCAGGAAACCGGGCGGGCCTTTCATGTAGAGGTGGCGGCTTACCCCGAATTCCACCCCCAGGCCATCTCGGCTGCGGCTGACCTCGACAATTTCCAGCGCAAGGTCGAAGCCGGCGCCGACAGTGCCATCACGCAGTATTTCTACAATGCTGACGCCTACTTCCGCTTTGTGGAGGATTGCCAGGCACGCGGCATCGGGATTCCCATCGTGCCGGGCATCATGCCCATCACCAATTTCACCCAGCTGGCACGCTTTTCCGAGATGTGCGGGGCTGAGATCCCACGCTGGATCAGCCGGCGGCTCAGGGATTTCGGCGATGACCGGGCGTCCCTGCGGGCCTTCGGACAGGACGTGACGATTGCACTGTGCGCGCGGTTGCTGGAGCAGGGCGCACCCGGATTGCATTTCTACACCATGAACCAGGCAGAAGCGACGGAAGCGGTGTGCCGCCAGCTGGGGCTGGGAGGCCCGCCGGGACATGCGGCGGGCGACTGAGGCCATGGCCTTGCCGGACGCCCACGTCCTGATCGGCGACAGCCCGGCGATGCTGGCCCTGCGGGCAAGCATCGCCCGCCTTGCACCCTCTGGATTTCCGCTGCTGGTGCAAGGTGAGTCCGGCGTAGGCAAGGAACGGGTCGCGATCCAGCTCCACCGGCGCAGCGCACGGCGCGCTGCGCCCTTTCATGCCATCAATTGCGCTGCCCTGAGTCCCGAGCTCTTGGAAAGTCAGCTGTTCGGGTGCGTGCGCGGGGCTTATACAGGAGCCGATCGGGATCGACCCGGCCTGCTCGAGCAGCTCGATTCCGGCACCCTGCTGCTCGATGAAGTGGGCGAGATGCCGGCGATGCTGCAGGCCAAACTGCTGCGCGTGCTGGAGGATGGCGAGTACTACCGCCTGGGCGACACCCGACCACGGCACACCGGGGTGCGGGTGCTTGCGGCGACCAACCGGGACCTGCGGGCAGCAGTCCGCGCCGGCCAGTTCCGGGAGGATCTCTACCACCGCCTCGGCGTGCTGAAGGTGAACGTGCCGCCCCTGCGCGCGCGCGGCGAGGACTGGCGGCAGTTGCTGCAGTATTTCTGCGCCCTGCACCGCGATGCCTTTCCCGCTTTCACCCTGGATGAGGCCGCCGGCGCACGCCTGGCCGCGCATCCCTTTCCGGGCAATGTGCGGGAGTTGCGCAACGTGGTGGTCCGTCTTGGCATGGGTCACGCAGGCGAGGTTCTGTCGCTGTCGGCACTCGAGGCCGCTCTGGAGCCCGTGGCCCCGGCCAGCTTCGCCCTTGAGGCCCGCCAGCCAACCAAGGAGGATGAACACACGCTCGGTCCGGGCTTCCAGCTCGAGCGGGAGGTCGCTGCTTTCGAGCTGAGCCTCATCCGCAGCGCCCTTGCGCGCACCCAGGGAAACCTCAGCCGGGCGGCGCGTCTCCTGGGCGCGAGCCGGACCTCGCTCTACGGCAAACTGGCCCGTCATGGCCTCGACGCACTGTCCGTTGGCGCCTGACACGCAGCAAAGGGAACTGACGATGTATTGCCATCATTTCGGATTCCAGCGGCCACCCTTCCGGATCACGCCTGACCCCGAGCTGTTTTTCCCGGGCGGCAACCGGGGTGCCGTGCTCGATGCGCTGATCTACGCCATCAGCCGCGGCGAGGGCATGGTCAAGGTCGTCGGTGAAGTTGGCAGCGGCAAGACCATGCTGTGCCGCATGCTGGAACGGGAGATCCCCTCCAACTGCGAAGTCATCTACCTCGCCAACCCCAATCTGGCGCCGGACGAAATCCTCCCGGCCATCGCCTTCGAGCTGAAGCTTGCGCTGCCCCCGGACGCGGGCAAGCCCATGCTGCTGCATCTGCTGCACGACTATCTGCTGGCCAAACATGCCGACAATCGACGGGTGGTGATGTTCGTGGAGGAGGCCCAGTGCATGCCGCTCGCAACGCTCGAGGAAATCCGGCTGCTGAGCAACCTGGAAACCGCCCATGACAAATTGCTGCAGATCGTGCTCTTTGGTCAGCCGGAACTGGATGACAAGCTCGCGCAGCACGAAATCCGCCAATTGAATGAACGGATCACCTACCGCTTCCATCTGGCTCCGTTCAGGACGCGAGAAATCCGTGACTATCTGAATGCCCGCATCCAGGCCAGTGGTTACCGCGGCGAAGAGCTCTTCAGCGCCTCCGCCCTGCGGGCCCTCGCCCGTCATTCACGGGGGCTGCTGCGCCGAATCAATGTCCTTGCTGACAAGGCACT
>JBDLQR010000192.1:0-3602 GCA_039800485.1 Pseudomonadota bacterium | reverse complement strand
ACATCATCCTCAGAAAGGCGCGGGGTGCGCCGGTGAATCCGGATATTTTCAGCCGTTGAGGCCGTGTTGTTTCATGCGATAGCGCATCGTCATGCGGGTGATTCCGAGGCGCCGTGCGGCTTCGGAAACATTATTGCCGGTGGCCCGCAAGGCGTGCTCAATCAGGAATTTTTCCGCTTCTTCCAGCGTAAGCTCGAAAAGCTCGTGCATGGATTCCGCAGCAGTCCCGTCGGCCGGCGATGCCGTCGGCAGCAGCAGATGAGCCGGACTCAGCGGCGCGCCGTTCGCCAGCAGCATGGCGCGCTCCATCACATGCTTCAGCTCGCGCACATTGCCGGGCCAGTGGTAGGCGCACAAGGCCGTCCGTGCCGCAGCTTCCAGCGTGAAGCCGGGATACCCGTAGCGACGGGCCATTACCTGCCCCATGTGAGCCGCCAGCAGCAGCACATCGTCCGCGCGCGCTCTCAGGGGCGGCAGCGGCACGCTCAGCACGTTGAGGCGAAAGTAGAGATCCGCGCGCAGGCTGCCCTCGGCCACCATGCGTTCCACCTCCCGGTTGGTGGCCGCCATGAACCAGGCGCGAATCGGACGTTCCTGGCTACTGCCGACGCGGCGGAGCATGCGCCGTTCCAGCACCGCCAGCAGCCGGGTCTGCAGCTCGAGCGGCAGTTCACCGATTTCATCGAGGAACACCACGCCATCCTCGGCCGCCTCTATGAGCCCGGTGCGATCCGCGATTGCATTGGTGAAGGCACCTTTCACATGGCCGAAGAGTTCGGATTCGATCAGTTCACGCGGCAAGGCCGCGCAGTCCACGTGCACGAACGGGCGTGAGGCCCGGGGCGACTGGCGGTGAATGAGCCGGGCGGCAAGATCCTTTCCGGTGCCGGTTTCGCCCAGCAGCAGCACGGTGGGTGCCGGCTCCGCGGCGCCCAGTTGCGCGATGCGCGCAAGCTGCGCACGGAGCTGGACGGCGGACTCCGAGCGCCCCAGCAGTTCGGGCTCCTCATTGCTGCTGCTCTCGCGCGTGCGGGAATAATCGAGCTGCCTGGACACCGCCTGGTGCGCCAGCACCTTGCCCACGTTGACGAGCAGCTCATCGAGATCAATGGGCTTCTTCAGGTAATCCGCTGCACCGAGCTTCATTGCCCCCACGGCGTCTTCCAGTTCACCGTAGGCACTCATCGCCAGCACCGGCGTACGCGGCGCGAGTCCCTCACGCAGGCGCTGCAGGAAATCGAGGCCACTGCCATCCGGCAGACGCATGTCCAGCAGCAGCAGATCGGGCTCTTCTTCACGCAGTGCCTGCTCGGCCAGCGCCAGGGTCGCCACCGCACGCACGGTGTGGCCGGCCTTTTCCAGACAGCGCGCAACCGCGCGCGCGAACAGGACTTCGTCCTCAACGATGAGGATGCGCACACCCACGCTGCGGGACGGCGCATTTTCCGGACCGGGTGACTCAGAGGGGCGCATGCGGACTGTCCAAAGCGGGTGCCGTGAGGGTGATGCTAGTGCCCTTATTGTCCACCACTTCAAAGCCGAGTTCCCAGCCGTGCGCCTTGGCCACCTTGAAGGCGATGGGGATGCCGAGGCCCGTGCCGAAGCGTTTGGTGGTGGGGCCGGGGCTGAGGTCCGAGGGCCGCGGCATGAAAGGAATGCCACCCGCCTCATCCTCGAGCGTCAGTCTCACCTCCCCCGCGCCACCTTCCACACCGAGACGCAGGCTTGCCCCGACCGGCGATGCCTCCACGGCATTGTTGAGCAGGCCATAAAGAGCCTGCTCCATAAGGTCCCGGTCCGCTGCGACGCGCAGCGATTCATCCCGGGGAAATAGGGTAACTGTCACCGATTTCTCGAGGAGGCGGGGTTTGAGCAGGGTGAGCACCGCCTCCAGCAGATCCACCGCGCGTACTGGCGCCAGTTGCGGCTTGAGGGGATGCAGATACGACACCAGCGCATTCACCCAACGACCAAGCCGGTCCACCGCTTCAATGATGTCGCCTGCGGTCTGGAGCGATTCTTCGGGCGTTTCCAGATACTGCAGAAGCTGCGCATTGGCACGGATGCTGGCGAGGGGATTGCGGATGTTGTGTGCCACCACCGGCACCAGCGCTCCCAGGGCTGCCTGGCGCTCGGACTCCACCAGAGCGTCCCGGCTGGCCGCGAGCTCAGCTGCCATCTGGTTGATGCCCCGCGCCAGCTCCGTGACCTCGCTGACGCCTTGCTCGGGCAGACGCACCGCCAGCGCGCCCTCGGCCAGCCGGGCGGTGTCCAGCGTGAGGTGCTGCATGGGTTGCACGAAACCGGCCTTCAGGCTGCGGCGGGAACGCCAGATGAGCGACAGCGCCAGCAGGACGGAAACCGTCAAGGCCAGCGGGGCATAGCGCGTCCAGAGGCGGATGCGCGACTGCTGCCAGGCGAGACCTTGTTTCAGCAAACCGCTCAGGTTGCGAAAGCGGCTCTCCAGCCCTTGGACCAGGCTCCTTTCATACTGGGGATCAAGTTGGCGACTCCGTACCAGGCGGTTCAGCAGTCGCGCATCCTCGAAAATACCGTTGAGTTCGGCCTGGAGCTGGCTGTAGGCCTCCTGATAATGCTGGATGGCATAGTCCTCCGCCCGCGAGGCGGAGTTCTGGCGCAGTTGGTTGAAGCGTGACTGGATGTCGGCGTAATACCCTGAATACACCTGCTCTGCCGTGGGATCCGCACGCAGGCGCGCAAGCGCCACTTCCTGCAGTTGCCGGTAAGCGAGCGTGTGAATCTCCTGGGCTGCGTCCTGCAGGCGCGTCAGGCGCAGGGTTTCGGTGGACGTCTGCTGCCAGAAGTACGCTGCAGCGGCACCCACGGCACCAGTCACCAGTACCAGCAGAAAAAAGGTCAGTTCATAGCCCAGCAACAAACGGCGCAGGGAGGGAGCGGCAGGCTCACGCATGCGCGTGCTGCCAGCGGTCGACTGCAAGCAAATCCCGCAGCCCGGGGCGCACTACCAGGGCAGCATCCGGCGGAGCAGATTCTCGCCGGGTTGCAGGAGGTGACTGAGTGTCCCGAGCAGGTGCACGACAATGAGCGCGAGCAGTGCGAGGGATCCGGCCACATGCAGCTCGGTGAAGAACTGGTTGAGTGGCGGATTGGCATGACCCCACTGCGGCAGCGGCAGCCCGAACAGCGTAGTGGCATAGCCACTGAAGGATGAGGAGAGATAACCCGAGAGGGGCTGGAACAGGAGCAGCCCATAGAAGGCCCAGTGCACGGCGCGCGCGAGGCGCGCCTGCCACGCGGGCACGGCCTGCGGCAGCGGGGGTGCGGGATGCCGCAGGCGCCAACCGAGCCGCCACAGCAGGAGCAAGAAGGCTGAGAGTCCCAGCGACTTGTGGAGCGCGAAAGTCTCGCCGCGCGCCGGCCCCTTGGGCAGATCCACCATGTACCAGCCGATGGCGAACAGAGCACAGACGAGTACGGCCATGCCCCAGTGCAGCAGCATGGCCATGCGGGTGTATTTGGGGGTGCGAGAACTGGGCATGCGAGTGGGCGACGCTGCTGGGGCTTCGAGAGTAGCACGGTGGGCAGACGCGGAGCAGCAGCCCAAGGGTAAAGACCGATGA
>JBDLQR010000191.1:0-3335 GCA_039800485.1 Pseudomonadota bacterium | reverse complement strand
CTTCGAGGGCCTGACGGATTTCGCCGGCACCGTAATTCATCCACAGCACTGGCCTGAGAATCTTGACTATTCGGGCAAGCGGGTCGTGATCATCGGCAGTGGTGCCACCGCCATGACACTCGTGCCCTCGATGGCAGACAAGGCCGCCAAGGTCACCATGCTGCAACGATCACCCACCTATGTGGTCTCCCTGCCCTCACAGGACATCGTCGCGCGCTGGCTGCGCAGGTTGCTCCCGGAACAACTCGCGTACCGCATCACGCGCTGGAAAAACGTGATGTTCCAGCGCTATGTCTATCGGCAGACACGGGTGAGCCCGGACAAAGTCCGCAACAAGCTGCTCGGCATGTTGCGCAAGGCGCTGGGTCCGGAACTCGTCGCACGGCATTTCACCCCGACCTACAAGCCCTGGGATCAGCGACTGTGTCTTGTGCCTGATGGTGATCTCTTCAAGGCCATACGCGGCGGCAAGGCCGAGGTGGTCACGGACCGGATTTCGCGCATCACGGCTGACGGCATCGAACTGGCTTCGGGGCAGAAGCTTGCGGCGGACATCATCGTCACCGCGACGGGCCTCGACCTGGTGGTGCTCGGGAACATCGCTTTCGAGGTGGATGATCGACCGATCTCCTTCCCGGATACCTTTTCCTACAAGGGCATGATGTTTTCCGGTGTCCCGAACCTCGTGTATACCCTCGGCTACATCAATGCTTCCTGGACCCTGCGCTCTGAACTGGTGGCCGAATTTGTCTGCCGACTGGTGAACCACCTGCATGCCAAAGGCTTGCGCCAGTGCACCCCGACCCTGCGCGAGAGCGAAGCAAAGATGCCAGCGCGCGTGCTCATCGATGATTTTTCGCCGGGCTACATCCGGCGCTCGATCGACCGCATGGCCCGCCAGGGCGATCACGAGCCATGGGTCAACACCCAGAATTACCTGCTGGACCGCAAGGCAATCAGGGAGGCCCCGCTGGAAGACGGCGTGCTGGTGTTCACCAATCCCGTGAAGAGCGGGTCAGACACTTCAACAGTTTCCAGGGCGGCCTGAGCAGACTCACCTCGCGCGCGGCACGCCGCCGGTCAGCTGTCTAGGCTTCGGGCCTCCGGCCCGAGTTCCACCTCGAGGGATTCGATCACCCGGAATCGCGCCCGATGCGGGCGCATGGCGGGTGAAAGGGGCCGAACGCCGGGAAAGCGCCTGAGCAGCTTGCCGAACGCGAGCATCGCCTCCATGCGGGCCACGGAATTGCCGGCGCAGGTGTGAATCCCGTGCGAAAAGGCCAGGTGGCGGTTGGGATCACGGCCAACGTCAAAGCGTTCCGGCTCCGGGAACTGCGCAGGATCGCGGTTGGCCGCCGCGATCACGAGGTGCAGATAGGTTCCTGCAGGGATGGCCACCTCTCCGAGCTTCGTGTCCCGGACCGCACGGCGGTTCCCGATCTGCAGCGGGCTCTCCATGCGCAGCATTTCCTCGATGGCCGTCTTCAGCAGCGCTGGCTCAGCAGTCAGGCGCGCGCGCTGCTCCGGGTGACGGAACAGGAGATCCATGCCGTTCGCGATGAGGCTGCCGGTCGTGTCATGTCCCGCGTTCAACATGAAAATCGAGTTATGGAGGATCTCGAGCTCGGTCAGCCCGTCCCCGGCTTCACTGGCCTCGATGAGTGCCCACAGCACATCAATTTCGTCCGCTTGCGGCGGTTTGGCTCGCTTGCGACTGATGAGCTCCCGCAGATAATCCTTGGCCTCCTCAACTGCCGCATTGCCTTCAGCCAGTTGGGCAGCCGAACGCACGGGCTCGAGCGCACCCAGGATGGCGGTCGCCCAGTGCAGCAGTGGCTCCCGCTCGTCCCAGGGCAGGCCCAGCAGATCGCCGATCAGATTCAGGGGAATGACGAGTGCAAAGTCCTTCACCAGATCCATGCGCCCCCGGGGTGCCGCGCTGTCCAGCAAGCGATCCACCATGCGCCCGATGGAGGCCTCCATCTGCCGTAAGGTGCGCGCGGCAAAGAAAGGTCCCAACAGTCGCCTGACCCGCGTGTGGTACGGCGGATCATTGAACACGAGCGAGGTGGTGTGATGCTCGTACAGCGGGGAGTCGCCAAAGCGCGGCTTGAAATCGATGCGCTTGTCCGAGCTGAAGGTCAGCGGATCCGCCATGACGGTGCGGATGTCTTCATAGCGCGTGAGCACCAGCGAGCCGTCGGGTTGGCGGCAGATCGGCGCATGCTCGCGCAAGAGCCGATACACAGGATAAGGATTGCGTGCGAAGTCGTGATCAACTGCGCCCAGAACGAACTGGTGCGCAGTGGCGGGCGTCAGCTGCATGCCGTGCCGGCGGGACGCAGCGGTCTCAACCGCCTGCGATACCGATCAGGAAGGCGATGGTCTCCCCGTCCGCAAGCTTGTCTTCCATATACACGCGGCGTCCCTTGGAATCGACGTACATCGTGCCGCGCTCATTGAGCTCGTTGGTCTCACGGTCGATCAGCAGGGACTCCATGCGGGGGCCGTATTTGCCGGCTATCTTCCAGGCCAACTCGGACACAAGGGGTTGATCAAGTTCGAACGTTTCCCCGGGGATGCCGGTGATTTCACGAAACCGTGACTGATATTGCGTATGAATCCTGACCATCTTTCTCAATCGCGCGCGAGTGCGCCCTCTGTCGCCAGGACCTCGGCCACGTCGCCCAGACCCAAGGCCTCCAGTCTGTCCCGACGCTGCAGGCCGGTCGTCCGATCCCAGCCACGCCAGTCATAATACTCATCCAGCACGGTTTCGAACATGTTCGCGGCGACCGATCCGGGATACATGCCTTCCGTGGTTGGTTCATACATCCAGCGCTCGCAGATGGTGTCGTGTTCGCGACGCAGCCCGAGCCGGGAATTGAACGCCTTTTCCAGATTGCAGATACGCTCACCATCTCGCATCAGTTCAGCCGGAGTACGTGCAATGCCGGTGACGTCGGTGAATGCGGGCTGGTAGTACTCTTCGGGGGCAAAGCCGGCCGGATCCAGCATCCAGTGGAACAGGCATACGCCATAGGAATTGATCAGCGCGACCTGATTCTCGATGAGCGCGGTGGATGCCCCTTTGAGATCGGGGATGGTCAGATCCGCGGCTTCCGTGCGCCCGTTGAAATAGCGTTTGGAGAGATCCCGGCGCTGGAATTTCTCGATCAAGCCGATGCCTTTCAGATGATCCGCACCGCGCGATGCCACCGCCATGTTGTTCATCCAGGTGGGGAACGGCCGCATTTCTTCGGTGAATGAGGCTCCGCCCTTGCCGTAGGTGGCGTACTTCATGAAATTCCGACCCATCCGCTGGGAGTAGCGCA
>JBDLQR010000190.1:0-3225 GCA_039800485.1 Pseudomonadota bacterium | reverse complement strand
ACAAGACTGCGGACGCCGCGCGCCATGTAGTGAAGAATGTCCGACGCCTTGCCCAGAATCTGGGTCGATTCAGCGCTGTTGACGGTGGTCAGGGAGGGGTAGTTTTTGAGGCCGCTTTTGCGCGGGGAAGAGAGGACGGCGGGAACACTTTTCACGGCCGTGGCATAAGCGACCGTGCCGCCATCCACGCGCAGAATTTGATCGATGCCAAAGTAGAGTTTCAATTCGCCGCCGTGGTTTGTCGGGACGGAGTCGCCGTGCGTCCGCAGGCCTGGCCTGGACGGATCATACGCAGGCTCCACGTTGATCAGCTCATTGAGCCGCGTGATGTGCTCCTCGGGCGTGATGCGCCAGAGACGGGCGGGTGACGATGCTGGATCCAGGGCGAGGCCTTCGGGCAGCGGCCCAAAAAGCAGGTCATGATCCACGAAGTTCCCACGCTTCGGGTCAAGGTGCTCGGCAAAACCACCCTTCTCCTTCGAGGCGCGTTGCAGTTCGGTGATAATCCAGTCGGCAAAGCGCAGTCGCTCGACCACCCGGGGCTGCTCGCGCTTCCTGGGTGGCATTTCCTTGAGCGACACCTGCGCCCAGATGGATTTCCAAAGCGCGGCGTTTGTCTCGTCAACGGCGCCGAGATCCTCCAGTGAGAGGTCTCCTTTTTGGGTGTCGTTGTCATGGCACTCCAGGCAGTGCCTGTCCAAAAAAACACGACCCAGATCCTGGAAGGAAGCCTGCACTGGCTGGCCTGGTCGATGGGGTTCGGCTGCGTGGCCGGCCATCACCAAGCCGATGCCGAAAAGGATTCGGATGCTCGATCTCAAGGTTTGGTTCGCCGGGCGAATCATGGCATTGCTGAAGCGAGGGTTGGGGAGAGGGCGGTCATTCATTTTTCTCCGATGCAGATGACTTCCTTCATCGTGTGCATCCAGAGTCGGCCGTTGGCGCTGCTGAAGGATGCCAGTGTCCAGGTCTCGCCTGCCGGGCCTAGGTCGTTCACGGCGGCAAGGGCGTTTTCGTCAAGTGTTTCAGCGAAGGCGTCGATCACATAGACGGTGCCGTTCATGATGGGGATGAAGAGGTGTCGGTTGACCAAAATCGGGCTGGCGGCGGAGACGTGACCCCAGCCGCTGCCCTTGGCGCGTTTGTCCGGGGCGATGTCGATGCCGCGTGAGTTTTTCGTGTCGTTGAGGATCGCATCGCTTTTTTCCCAAATCCGCCTGGGCTTCGGGCCGCCAACGAGCTGCACCGGAACGCGCAGGTATTCCGTTCTTCCGGTGCTGATGTTCACGCGACCGATGGCGATGAGGTCGTGCGCCAGAAAGTAATGGAAGTCACCCGCGACGATGTTGCTCTGGTTGGTGATGGGTGTGCGTTTGCCGGGCCGCAGCCGGATCCCGGTCTCGCGCCTGCCCGTTTCCGCATCGGTGAAGTCCACCCTCTCACTGAGGTCCTGCGCTCGCAGCACGTCACCGGTCATGCTGTCGAGGACCAGATGCCGGCTGCCTTCGAACCAGAACAGATGCCTGGCATTCCAGTGCGTGTTGTAGGAACAGTCACCCTTCAACTCGCGAGTCCACAGTGTTCTGCCGGTGTCGAGCAGGGTCATGCCGAGGCCGTAGGGCTTCTCCAGCGGTTCGTGCGGTCCGCCGCGGGCATGAGCCACGGCCCAGCTTCCATCGGCCAGTTGGCCGGCCATCGGGGTGTTGTGAATGGAAGTGCCGACCTCCTCGATCCACTCGACCACGCCCGTTTCTTTGTGGATCGCCCTTAGATGAGTCCAGACATCGCGCGGATCGATGCCGGCGGGCACCGGCGTGTGCCTCTCGACCTTCTGACCGGCCTCTTCATTGCGGACTTCGACCGTCAGGATCTTGTCGCCGACGAGGATGGGCTCGCACTCGCGGTTTGTGTGGCGCGGCATCGGGTGGAACTCGCGCAGCCACACCCGTCTGCCGGAGAAATCAAAGCAGCCGACGGAGCCGCAGCGGTTGAAGAACCAGACGTGCTTGCCATCCGTGACGGGCGCGAAGACGGTCGCGTCGCTGAAGATGCCCGCCGTCTGCACCGGATCCGTGCCCGGGAGATCGACGGACCACAGGATCGTGCCGGCATGCGCATCGAGACAGTAGCCGACGATGTTGGGCTCAAGCCGATCGCTGCCGTCGTCCATCGGACGATGCGTGGTCACAAAGGCGCGATCTCCCCAGATAGTCACCGCGCTCTGACCGCCCTCCGGCAGCGTCGTGCGCCAGAGCACGTTTTTGCCGGTGACCACCGACCACTGCGTTGGCGGTTCCTTTCCGGTGACTTTCCAATCGAGGTTGGGCCCGGAAGCCTGCGGCCAGTGCGCGGCGCCGGCCACCGTTGCCAGGGCGAGTGCACCCGAGAGAATCGCTTGGATCACGCCAGGATCTCTCTGAGAGGGCCCATGCCGGCATCAAATTGCGCGGCCATTCGGTCACTCATGTTGAAGCGGTTGCACTTCACGCCCGCGACGTTGAGCAGCGTGGTGTAGAGTGCATTGATCGGGCGCCTGCCATCGAGCTGGGTGAAGCAGCCGGTCTTGAAGATGCCGCCACAGTTGCCGATCAAGACCATGGGCCAGGTCGCGCCATTGGTGTGCTGCTTGTCGGCATTGTTGCTCGTGTAGACGATGAGCGTGCTGTCCATCATGGTGCCGCTGCCTTCCGGCACGCTTTCAAGCTGCTCGACCAGGCGCACCAGCATCCGGCTGTTGTATTGGCGGATCTTGATCCAGATCGGATTGTCCGGCTGCTCCATGTGCCCGAGGTTGTGCCCCTGCTCCTGCACGCCGATGCCCTTCCACGAGCCGAAGATCTCGCCACGCCCTGAGCCGATGGTCAGCACGCTGGTGATGCCGGACTTCAAGGCGGAGATGCCGATGTCCAGCAGGGCGTCGTGCCAGTCGGTCTCAAACTGCGGTTTCGTGTAGCGCTCGTCCACCCTGGGGGCGAACTTTCGCAGGTGATCCGAAACGCCGCCCAGTCTGGCCCGCAACCCGTTCATGTCCTCGAAGCCTTGCACAAACTGGCTGTAGCGTTGCCGATCGGCCATGGGCAATCCCTGGCTGTGGGCGCCGGAAAGCTGCTCAATGCGGTCGAGCAAATGCGAGCGGGCTTCATGCTGCCTGCGGATGTCTCCCTCGGCGATGCCGCCATAAAGCATCTGGTAAAGGTGATTGGGATTCGAGTGCATGAAGATGGG
>JBDLQR010000189.1:0-3356 GCA_039800485.1 Pseudomonadota bacterium | reverse complement strand
CGGATGCCGCGATCAACTACCGGACGCAAGACTTCGTCACCGAGACGCTGCGACTGACCGAAGGACGCGGTGCCGATGTCATCCTTGATATGGTGGCGGGTGATTACCTTGGCCGCGAACTGCGCTGTGTCGCCGACGACGGGCGTATCGCGGTGATCGCCGTGCAGGGTGGCACGAACAGCGCCATCGATGCCGGGCTGCTCCTGCGCAAGCGCATCACCGTGTCGGGCTCGACGTTGCGTCCGCGACCGGTGGCCTACAAGACCCGGCTCGCGCAGTCCTTGCGCACGCATGTGTGGCCGCTGATCGATGCCGGGCGGTTCCGTCCGGTCATCCATCAGGTCTTCGATGCCGAGCAGGCGGCACAGGCGCACGCCTTGATGGAGTCGAGCAGCCATGTCGGCAAAATCGTGCTGAGATGGAGCTGAGAACGATGTCGCGGCGCAAACTCGTGGTGGGCAACTGGAAATTGCACGGCAGCCTCCAAGGCAACGCCGATCTGCTGCACGCGCTGGTCCTGGACCTGACGGCAGGCTGCGATGTGGCTGTCTGCCCGCCGTTTCCCTACATCGCGCAGGTCGGCCAGGTGCTTGCGGGCACTGCGATTCAGTGGGGGGCGCAGGATTGTTCGCCCCACGAGCACGGTGCCTACACGGGCGAGGTCTCTGCGGCGATGCTGGTGGAATTCGGGTGCCGCTACGCCATCGTCGGACATTCCGAGCGCCGCACGCTGCATTCCGAGTCCGATGAGGTCGTCGCGCTCAAGGCCAAGGCACTCCTTGCGCATGGCATCACGCCCATCGTCTGCGTTGGTGAGACCCTCGCTCAGCGTGAGGGCGGCCACACGGACGCCGTGGTCAAGCGACAGTTGTCGGCGGTGATCCATACCCTGACGCATTGCGTTGGCGAGATCGTTGTGGCCTACGAGCCTGTATGGGCCATCGGCACCGGGCTGACCGCGACGCCTGAGCAGGCGCAGGCCGTTCACTCGCTGCTGCGGACGCAACTTGCCGCGGCCACCGCCCAGGCACAGCACGTGCGCATCCTCTACGGTGGCAGTGTCAAACCCGACAACGCGGCGCACCTGTTTTCTCAGGCGGACATTGACGGTGGGCTGATCGGTGGCGCGTCGCTGAAGGCAGCCGACTTCCGGGCCATCTGCCGCGCTGCCGTGTCCTGACGGTCGCGGTCACTCCCATGTCCGCTTCGCTTTCCTATCCTTTCCCTCCCCTCATCGGATCCGTCGGCCTCCTTGGCCGTCTGGTTCCGGGCACGCGTTGACGTTTCGGAGTTCTCGCACCATGCAGATCTGGATGAACCTTCTCCTGGCCTTGCAGATCGTGTCCGCATTGGTCATGATCGGGCTGGTGCTGGTGCAGCACGGCAAGGGCGCCGACATGGGCGCCTCGTTCGGTGGTGGCTCTTCGGGCAGTCTGTTCGGTGCCACGGGGAGCGCAAACTTCCTGTCCCGCTCCACGGCGGTGTGCGCGACAGTGTTCTTCGTGTGCACTCTCGGTCTCGCGCTGCTGGCGAGCAAGGGGCCCGGTGCTGCCGCCGGGGGTGGCAGCGTGCTTGACCGGCCCGCCAGCACCGAGTCCGCGCCCTCTGGTGGTGCGCAGCCTGGAGCCATTCCGGGCGCTGCGCCATCATCACAGGATGCAGCCTCCATCCCCGCCGCTGCGCCAGCGGGTGCAGCCGGTGTTCCCGCGCCGGTGACGCCGCCGTCCCGTTGATCCTCGCACCCGTGAACGTCCGCGCGGGTTCACTGGCATATTAGAATGTGCGCTTGCCTGAGTGCATGCAGGTGCTCCGCCTTGAGAGAGCACCGTAGCGTTCAGGTTCATGTCAAGCCGACGTGGTGAAATTGGTAGACACGCTATCTTGAGGGGGTAGTGGCGAAAGCTGTGCGAGTTCGAGTCTCGCCGTCGGCACCAGAACATATTGAACGATCGCGCATGGAGGGGTTCCGGCTCCAGAGCGCGGCCCCTGCGGCATCCATGGCGGGGAGGGAAATCGCGAACGCTTGCGGTCATCGGACCGCGGTGTGGGAGCGCGACCGTTCACAACACCCGGCACAGCAGGCGTTGCATGATCGGTCGATGAGATGAATCTGCAAGAGTACCTTCCGGTCATCCTGTTCATCCTCGTGGGTGTCGGCGTCGGCGTGGCGCCGCAGGTGCTGGGTTTCATCTTCGGCCCCAACCGTCCAGATGCTGCCAAGAACAGCCCCTACGAGTGCGGCTTCGAGGCTTTCGAAGACGCGCGCATGCAATTCGACGTGCGCTACTACCTTGTGGCCATCCTGTTCATCCTGTTCGATCTGGAGATCGCCTTTCTGTTCCCGTGGGCGGTGTCGTTGAACGACATTGGCGCCACGGGCTTCTGGGCCATGATGGTCTTCCTCGGGATTCTGGTGGTCGGTTTCGTCTACGAATGGAAGAAGGGCGCGCTCGACTGGGAGTGAGTCGACGCGAATACGATTTCATGGGCATCGAAGGCGTACTGAAAGAAGGCTTCGTCACCACCTCGGTGGACAAGCTGATCAACTGGTCCAAGACGGGCTCGCTGTGGCCGATGACCTTTGGCCTGGCCTGCTGCGCAGTCGAGATGATGCATGCCGGCGCCGCGCGATATGACATCGATCGATTTGGCATGTTGTTCCGCCCGAGTCCGCGCCAGAGCGACCTGATGATCGTGGCCGGCACGCTGTGCAACAAGATGGCGCCGGCCTTGCGCAGGGTGTACGACCAGATGGCTGAACCTCGCTGGGTACTGAGCATGGGTTCGTGCGCCAACGGCGGCGGTTATTACCACTACAGCTACTCGGTGGTGCGCGGATGCGACCGCATCGTTCCGGTGGACGTCTACGTGCCGGGCTGCCCACCCACGGCCGAAGCGCTGTTGTACGGGATCCTGCAGTTGCAGGCCAAGATCCGGCGCGAGAACACGATCGCGCGTTGAGCCCAGGACATTTCCATTCCCATGAGCACCCGACTCGAGACCCTGCAGGCGGCGCTGCAATCGGCTTTTGGTGACGCCGTGCGTGCGTTGAAGCTCGAGCGTGGCGAGCTCACGCTGACCGTCGGCGTGGCGGATTACGCGCGCGTCGCGCTGGCGCTTCGCGATGATCCCGCGTTGCGCTTCGAGCAACTGGTCGACCTGTGCGGCTTGGACTACAGCGATTACCGCAATGCCCACTGGGACGGTCCGCGCTTCTGCGTCGTCTCGCACCTGCTGAGCATCACGCACAACTGGCGGCTGCGCCTGAAGGTTTTTGCCCCCGACGACGACCTGCCTGCCGTGCCCTCCGTGACGCCGTTGTGGAACTCGGCCAACTGGTTCGAACGCGAGGCCTT
>JBDLQR010000188.1:0-16768 GCA_039800485.1 Pseudomonadota bacterium | reverse complement strand
CCGTGCGATAGCGGCGAGCTCGGCGATGTCGTTCATCGCATTCGCGCCCATCTCGATGACGGCGGCTGCATGTTCTGCAGAAAGGCCGAACAGGGTGAGCGGCAGTCCGATGTGATTGTTCAGATTACCCTGGGTCGCCAAGGTCGGGCCCCGCTGTCGGAGAATGGCTGCAGTCATCTCCTTGGTGGTGGTCTTGCCATTGCTGCCCGTCACCCCGATCACCGGGCAGTGGTGGCGCAGGCGCCAGACGCGCGCAAGGTCGCCCAGCGCAGCCCGGGTATCCGGAACTTCGATGCAGGGCAAGCCGGTATGCACGGGCCGGCACACGAGTGCCCCGCTGGCTCCACGTCTGGCCGCTTCCTCAAGCGAGTCATGACCATCAAAGCGCTCGCCCTTGAGCGCACAGAACAGTTGGCCCGGCAGCAGGGTTCGCGAGTCAGTGCTCACGCCTTCGAATTCGCGATCGCCCCCGCCGAGGCGTCCACTCACACTGGCGGCAGCTTCCTTGAGAGACATCCGGATCATGGAGTCTCCAGCCATTGCATCACGATGGCCTGGTCGCTGCAGGGCAATTTCACCCCGGCTGACTCCTGGGTCTTCTCATGCCCCTTGCCTGCGATCAGCACGATGTCTTCAGGCTCTGCTGTGTCCAGTGCGCGCACGATGGCTTGTCTTCGATCATCAATCACCGCCACACGCTCTGGCTGCTCGACGCCGGCGAGAATGTCTCGCGCGATCGCCGCGGGGCTTTCGCTGCGCGGGTTGTCGCTGGTCAGGAACACGAGATCTGCGAGAGTGGTCGCGATGCGCCCCATGGGCGCCCGTTTGGAACGATCACGGTCTCCGCCACAGCCGAAGACACAGATGAGCCGATGGGGATGAAACCCGCGCAGTACGCGGAGCACCCGTTCGAGGCTGTCCGGTGAATGTGCGAAGTCGATGAAGACATCAGGTCGACCTCGGCCACCCAGGCGCTCCATCCGCCCTTCGACGGGAGCCACCCGCCCCACAGCGGCTGCGGCAGCTTCCAGTCCGATGCCGTGCGCCAGCAGGACAGCAAGGCAGGCCATCAGATTCTGGGCGTTGAAATCGCCCGTGAGTCGCGATTCGACCGACACCCTCGCCTGTCCCAGGCACACTTCCAGCCGCGAGCGATCGCGCTGGTAATCAGCGTGCAGCAGACGCAGGTATCGCGCATCGCTGATCAACCCACTGGATGCCTCGGCCTGCAGACTGAAGCCCCAGCGTTCCACCTCGGGCGCCACAGCTTCGATCATTGTCCCCGCCACGGGATCATCGAGATTGAAAACCGCCTGCTGCAAGCCGGGGTGGGTGAACAGCATGCGTTTGGCGGCCAGATAGGCCGCGTGATCACGGTGATAATCGAGATGATCGTGCCCCAGCCCCGTGAAGACCGCCGTGCGGATGCGGGTGCCGTTCAGCCGGCACTGGGCGAGCGCATGGGATGAAGCCTCGATGGCTACGGCGCGTATCCCGTTATCCCGCATCCGGGCGAACTCCGCCTGCAGGTGCAGGGCATCAGGGGTAGTCATGCCGCTCTCGCGCAGTTGACCTGGCGTGCCCATGCCGAGCGTTCCGATGTAGCCACAGTGTCCGTGCAGTTGTCCCAGGGCTTGCGCGCAAATGTGGGCGACCGTGGTCTTGCCGTTGGTGCCTGTGATGGCCACCACATCGAGCTCGCGACTGGGATGGTCGAAAAGCCGCGCCGCCAGCAGACCTACCTTGGCGCGAAGATCCGGCACCAGCACGCGCGGTACATTGACGGTCTCCAGATCCTCCTCCGGCTCCAGGGCGATGGCGGCAGCACCGCGCGTCAGGGCCTGCGGCACGAAATGCGTACCCCGGTTGGAGGCCCCCTTGAGCGCGATGAAACACTCCCCGGCCTCGACTTCACGACTGTCCAAGGTCAAGCCCTCGACCGGCACATCCGCGCCATGGAACTCAGCGCCTAGGTCGCCGAACAGCGTGGAAAGCTTCCAGGTCGCACGCACCGCAGGCTTCATTGGATACGTGGCCCTGCGGGCAGGGTCTTGGTGGGGCTGGAGGCCATCCGCACACCACTGTCAGCGGGTACGCCATCGATGGCGTCAGCCGGCAGGTTGAGAATGCGCGCTGCTTCATGCATGACATCTGCAAAAACCGGCGCCGCCACAAGCCCGCCGTAGTGCTGACCGGCGCGAGGGCCATCGATCACGACCACTGCGGCAAGACGCGGCTTGCTGACCGGCAGATACCCTGCGAACAGCGAGCGATAGTCCTTTTCGGCGTAGCCGCCACCCTGGATATTCTTGTGCACCGTGCCGGTCTTGCCACCCACGCGATAACCGTAGACCTGTGCAGTCTTGGCAGTGCCTGTCTGCACTACCCGCTCCATCATCAGACTCACGGCATCCGCCGTCGTCTGGGACATCACACGCACTCCCGCGGGCGGCTGCGCACGCCGCAGGATCGTGACCGGATAAAGGGTTCCTCCATTGGCCACAGTGGCGTAGGCGCGTGCCAACTGCAGGGCGTTGACAGACATGCCGTAGCCATATGCCAGCGTTGCATGTTCGATTTCCCGCCAGTGCTTGTGGTCGACCAGTCGGCCATTGGTCTCGCCGGGCAGTTCCACCTGGGTGAGGTGGCCGATACCGACATTGTTGAAGGTTTTCCAGAGGATGTCTGCATCCATGGACAGGGCGATCTTGGTAGAGCCCACGTTGCTTGATTTCTCGATGACGCCGGTCACATCGAGATTGCCGTAATTGTGGATGTCACGGATGGTATGGCGCCCCACCCGGAAATATCCCGGGGCGGTCTCTATTCGCGTGGAGGGAGTGTACTGACCGGATTCGAGACCGGCGGCGACGGTGAAAGGCTTGATGGTCGAACCCGGTTCGAAGAGGTCGGTCACCGCGCGATTGCGAAAGAACTCTCCCTTGAGCTCAGCCCGATTGTTGGGGTTGAAAGAAGGTTGATTGACCAGCGCAAGAATCTCACCGGTGTTCACGTCGAGGATCACCATGAGCCCGGCTATTGCCTTGTGCTTCTGCACCGCTTTGCCGAGCTCACGATTGGCCACGTACTGCAATCTGCGATCGATGCTGAGGGCGAGATCCTTGCCCGGGGCCGCCGGCTGGATGCGTTCGACGTATTCGATCACCCGGCCGAGCCGATCCTTGATTACGCGGTCCTTGCCCGGAGTGCCCGTCAGTACTGAATCAAAAGCGAGCTCGATGCCTTCCTGGCCGCGATCATCCACGTTGGTGAAGCCGAGCAGATGGGCGGCGATTTCGACGCCGGGATAGAAGCGACGGTATTCGCCCGCGAGATGTACACCGGGAATCGCTGCCGCCTCCACGGCCTCTGCCACTGCCGGCTTGACATGCCGCTTGAGGTAAAGGAACCCTCGCTTGCGACGCGGCAGTATCAAGGTATTGAGCTGGTCTTCCGACATGTCGACCAGTTCCGCGAGCTCTACCCAGCGTTTCCGGTGCTGAACCAGCTGTGCAGGATTCACCCAGACCGAGCTGACCGGGGTACTGATGGCCAGAGGTTCATCATGCCGGTCCGTGATCATCCCGCGATGGGCCTCGGTCTGCACCACTCTCAGGTATCGCTGATCGCCGTGGTCCTGCAGGAACTCGCGATCCGTGAGCTGGAGATCAACCGCGCGCCAGACCAGCACCGAGGCGAGCAGGCCGAAAATGCCGACCACCAGATGTCTGCGCCAGGCCGGTTGCGGGTTGTATTCCGTATTCATGATCGGATGTGTTTCAGTTCAGACGCCCGGGGGACGGTCATGTTGAGTTTGTTCCTTGCGAGTTCCTCGACGCGGCCGTGGGTGCTCCAGGTGCTTTGCTCCAGCAGGAGCTGGGTCCATTCACGCTCAAGGTCGTCGCGTTGGGTCTTGAGAGCCTGGAGTGCCATCACCAGTAACCGGGTTTCATGGCGCGTGGTTACCACCTGGAGCGCACTCAGGAACACCAGACCACCCAGCAGCGCGAGCAAGGCGAGCCGGGTCATGCAATGCGCTCCAGCGCCCGGAGCCGTGCGCTGCGCGCGCGCGGATTGCCGGCAAGCTCTTCCTCTCCGGCAACCACGGACTTGCGATGAACCAGGCGGTAATTGGCGGGCCCGGCAGATCTGCCTTCCGCATCCAGCGGTCGTGCGAGCTCACGGAAAACCCGCTTCACGATGCGGTCTTCGAGCGAATGGAACGACAGCACGACCAACCTGCCTGCGACGGCGAGCGCATCGACCAGTTGTGCGAGGCCACGCTTGAGCTGTCCGAGTTCGTCGTTGATGAAGATGCGCAGGGCCTGAAAAGTGCGCGTGGCGGGATCGATGCGGTGTTCTCCCCTGACGATGCTGCCGACCAGCTCGGCCAGGGCGCGCGTCGTGGTGATGGGCTGTGTCTCGCGCTGCAGGCAGATGCGTTGCGCGATCTGACGGGCGCGACGTTCCTCGCCGAAGGTCCAGAGGCATTCACGGATGTCAGCCTCACTGGCCCGGTTCAACCACGCGGAGACTGGCTCTCCTGTGGAAGGGTCCATACGCATGTCGAGCGGACCCTCCGCGCGAAAGCTGAAGCCGCGCGCCGGATCGTCCAGCTGCGGAGAAGACACGCCGAGATCAAGCAAGGCGCCATTCAGCCGGCCCTGCCAACCACGCGCCACGAGCAAGGCGCCCGCATCACCGAAGGCGGCATGCACGCGCTCGAGTCTGGCATCGGCGGCGAGATCAGACCGTGCCTCGATGGCCTCAGGGTCGCGGTCGAGCGCAAGCAGACGGCCTTCGGGTCCGAGTCTGGAGAGGATGGCACCGGAGTGCCCCCCGCGGCCGAAGGTGCCATCGAGGTAGAACCCGTCGGGTTGGATGTTCAGAGCCTCCAGCACCTCGGCCAGCATCACCGGTTGATGGACCAGCGGGTGGGACGGGCGGACAGAGGCATTCACAGCGAGAGGTCCTGGAGCACACTGGAGACGGGCGCGGTGCGACTGTCGATCTGGGCCAGCCACTCATCCCTTTGACGCTCCCAGGCACCCGCATCCCAAAGCTCGAGCTTGTTGCCCTGCCCGAGCAGGGCGGCCTTGTGCTGCAGGCCTGCAAAGTTGCGATGCTCTCCGGAGACCAGAACCCGACCCTGACCGTCGAACTCGCAGTCCGTGGCGTAGCCACGCAATACCTGCTTGGCGCGACGGCTGGCCGCATCCCCATCCGGCAGGGACAGGAGTTTGGTATCCACCCGCTCCCACTCGGCCAGGGGATAGAACCACAGACAGCGGTCCCAGGGGTTGACCGTCATGATCACCGTGGCACTGGTTTCGCTACGCAGTTGCTCGCGAAAGCGCGTAGGCAAGGCCACGCGCCCCTTGGCATCGATGCTGACTGTGAAAAATCCCCTGAACACCCGTTTTCTCGCCCTTCTGGATGGCCGCCGGCAAGCCTTGGGAACGATCTGGAATGGGTCCCCAAATATCGTGGAGCCCCCACTATTCCCCACAATTCCCCACTTCGCGAACTATACGAACCCGATTTTGGGACTGTCAACCGGAACGAGCCTTGTGGCTTGAAAAAAGTTTCTTTGTGAACAGTAACTTAGGCGGGGGTGCTCAGCGCGCGTGGGGGTCTGGCGAGGGAATGCCTGAGGATTCAACGGGATAGTGGATGTTCCTCGTTGATTCTCTGAAAGCGGGTTCGCGGCAGCCGCGCAAGCGCGCTCACGGGCGGCGACGGCGAGGGGTGTGGATAAATGGAGCGAGCGGGCCTGTAAGCCGGGTTCTGTTCTGCTTGCGCAGCGACGATCATTCATCTGCGACGCATGTTGCCATGCGCCTGTAGCGACCTACCCGGAAGCTGGCGCGAGCCACGCCTGCTGCAAGGCAGCACGCTTCCCTATTTGGTCTTGCTCCGGATGGGGTTTACCCTGCCACCGATGTTGGTCGGCGCGGTGCGCTCTTACCGCACCATTTCACCCTTACCCCGCCGGCCGAGACCGGTGAGGCGGTATATTTTCTGTGGCACTTTCCGTGGGCTCACGCCCCCCAGGCGTTACCTGGCATCCTGCTCTGTGGAGCCCGGACTTTCCTCCAACCGCGGGTGTCACCACCTGCCGTCAGCGACCGCCCAGCCCGCTCGCCGGGGCAGTCTGACGACTGGCCGCAGGCAGCGCAACTCAGGGTGCAGGCTCTTCCTTGAGCGAGAGGGCGAGATCGTAGAGACGATTGCGCGGAAAACCGGTGGCCGCAGCCACGGCATCCACGGCATCCCGCCGGGAAAGATGGCTGAGCAGAACGGTGAGCAGGCGTCGCGGCAAGGCCTCGTCTCCCGCTGATTCGGGCGCGGGTCCGGTGAGGAGCACGATTTCGCCTTTTTCCGCATGGGGATCAGCCTGCATCTGCTTGAGGACTGCGCTCGCGCTGCCGCGATAGAACACTTCATGGAGCTTGGTCAGTTCACGTGCCACACACACGGCACGCTCCTCGCCCATCGCGGCAATCACATCTGCCAAGGCATCGAGGATGCGGTGAGGCGCCTCGAAAAAGATGAGCGTGCGGGCCGCGGTTGCGAGTGACTCCAGGCGTGCACGTCGCGCGGCTTGCCGTGCAGGCAGGAATCCTTCGAAGGAAAACGTTGCAGCCGGCAGCCCCGACGCTACCAGTGCGGTCAGCACGGCACTTGGTCCTGGAATGACCCGCACCGGGATCCCGGCCTCGACGCACGCCGCAACCAGGGGAAAGCCTGGATCCGAAATGAGAGGCATACCCGCATCACTGACCACCG
Organism: Pseudomonadota bacterium; assembly: GCA_039800485.1. Lineage (GTDB taxonomy): Bacteria > Pseudomonadota > Gammaproteobacteria > CAIKBL01. Next base: position 9,979 of record JBDLQR010000188.1, on the reverse strand, counting down.
CCATGGCGAGAGACTCCTGTCGCAGGCGTCGCACCAGAGATTCGGCGCGGGCCTGCTCATTCTGCTGGTGCAGGGATTCCAATGGCCGCTGCAACTGGTAGTGATCCAGCAGACGCAAGGTGTTGCGAGTGTCTTCAGCCAGAATCAGATCGACACCCGCCAGAACCTGCAAGGCACGCCATGTGATATCCCCCAGATTGCCGATGGGCGTCGCCACGAGGTACAAGCATGGACGCTCGATTGCTACACTGCGGCCAGTTTCCTGCGGTATTTCCACCATGTTTCCCCGTGTGCTTGCGCACCCTGCACTGTGCTTCATCGTCGGCCTGTCGATTATGGCTGCTGGCTGCGTGCAGCAACAGGAAATTGCGCCGGAGGCACCCATGGCACAGGTCGCGCCTGCGCGGACTCCTGCGAACCTGATCACCGAGGGGCGCTACAGGGAGGCGGCAGCCGCCTATGCAGTCGAGGCCCAAGGCCAGGATGCCGCAATGTCGGAAGCGCACCTGAAGGCCGGCCTGATCGAGGCTGATCTCGGTAATCTGCCCGCAGCGCGCGAGCGCTGGGGTGACAGCGTGTCTGACAGCGCCAGCGCTCCGCGCGCAACACTTGCGCTTGCCTTGGTGCGCATGGACGAGGGTGCCCGGAATGAAGCCCTGTTCATCCTGAACTCACTCGCACCCACGGGCTTTGACACCTACGAAAAAGGACTCTTCCTGCGCACCCTGGGCAAGGCGCAACTGGCCGCAGGTGATCGCGCGGCAATCCTGAACCTGATGAATGCGGAAATCTTTCCCATGCCGCCCAACCGGCGCACGGAGCTGACGCATCTGATCTGGGAGGCGCTCAAGCGCAATGACGATGCAGGACTTGCCGACAAACTCGATGTGCGCAATGTGAATCTGTCGGGATGGCTCGCACTCAAGACTGAAGCCGCGACGCATGCCTCAGCCCTGGACGCTCTGCAGCAGGCTCTTGCAGCATGGCGCCTTGCATACCCTGCACATCCCGCCAATGAAATGCTGGTGGATGAGATTCTGGAACTCGCTGAACAGCAGGGTGGGCCGCTGCGGCGCGTGGCATTGCTCCTGCCGCTGCAAGGCGAGCTCGCGCCCTACGCGACTGCCGTGCGTGACGGCTTCAACGCCATGCGCCTCGCAAGCGCGGACAACGGCCTCGAGATCGTCTTCTACGATGCAGCAGCGGCAGACGCGGTGGCGCGTTACCAGGAAGCCGTCAAGGCTGGCGCACAGCTGGTCATCGGCCCCTTGGACAAGCCGGGTGTGGAAGCACTCGCCCGTCTGGCCGAACGGCCTGTGCCCGTGCTCGCACTGAACAGTCCTGCGACCCCGCCGGTCGCCGGTGGAGCGATGCCCGGCTCCCTGCCTGCTTTCAGCTGGTTTGCACTGACACCGGAGGATGATGCGGTAGACCTCGCACGCCAGGCCTGGGGGGATGGCCATCGGCGTATCGCAACGCTGGTCGCCAATACCGATCTGGGCTCGCGCACACGGGCCGCATTCGTCTCCGCCTGGGAACAACGCGGTGGCGTGGTGGTGGAAGACGCGCGCTACACCGGCTCCGCAGAGGCTTACAAGGCTGCCATCCGCAAGACTTTCAGCCTCGCCCAGAGTGAAGCGCGCGCCGCCTTCATTCGTCGCAGCCTGAATCGCCCGGTCATCTTCGAACCACGCGCGCGCGTGGATGTGGATGCGGTCATGCTCTCCGCAGATCCGGTCAATGCACGCCAGATCATTCCGCAGTTCCGTTATCTCGGCGTGGATCATCTTCCCATCTATGCCACGAGTCAGATCTACGCGGGGCGTCCTGACGCTCAGGCAGACGCAGATCTCGAGGGCGTGATCTTCGGCGCCCGGCCCTTTGATCTTTCACCGCACCCGGTGCCGCTCAGCGGCCTGTTCGGTCAGTACTGGCCACGCGCTGACAGCGGCACGCGTCAGCTTTTTGCTTTCGGCATGGATGCCTACCTGCTGTCGCGCGCATTGCCCGCACTCGCAACCGACCCCACCAGAAACCTGAACGGTGCCACAGGAACCCTGCAGCGGGACGTCTCCGGCCGGATTCGCCGTCAACTGACCTGGGCGCGATTCACGGCCGGCATACCGCAAACGCTCGCCCCTCCGCCCTGAAGGACAACCCAGGATGTTTCGTCGCAAGGGAATGCAGTACGAACGATTGGCGGAGAACTGGCTGGAGAATTGCGGACTGCACAGCCTCTCGCGGAACTTCAATTGCCGGGTGGGAGAACTCGATCTGGTGATGCTGGATGGTCCGACGCTGGTCTTTGTCGAAGTGCGCTACCGTGCGAATACCTCCTTCGGCACGCCCGAGGATACGGTAACGCGCGCCAAGCAACAGCGTGTGGTACGCGCCGCCCAGATCTTCCTGCAACGGTATCCGGGACATGCCCAACGCAACTGCCGCTTCGACGTGGTTGCCATCACCGGCGATGCTGAACGTCCCGAGGTGCGCTGGATAAAGGACGCGTTTTCTGCATAATGCGGTGCAAACCAGCGGGGATCACCATCGCCTCAATGTCAAACAAGGCCGCCGTCGTACAGCAGATCTTCGAAAGCAGTATCGCGGTCAAGGCTGCCAGCTCGACAGTGCTGTCCGCACCAATCGTGCAGGCTGCTGCCCTTCTGGTTTCTTCGCTGCGCGCGGGGGGCAAGATCCTGAGTTGCGGCAATGGTGGCTCTGCGGCGGATGCCCAGCACTTCTCGTCCGAGATGCTCAACCGCTTCGAACGCGACCGCCCGGGTTTTGCCGCCATCGCGCTGACCACGGATGCCTCGACCCTGACCTCGATCGCGAACGACTACGATTTCACCCAGGTGTTTGCCAAGCAGGTCACCGCCCTCGGCCGTACGGGCGATGTGCTTCTGGCCTTCACCACGAGCGGTGCCTCACCCAACATCCTGAAGGCCATCGAAGCTGCGCGGGCGGCCAGCATGGCCGTGGTGCTGATCACGGGCAAGGATGGCGGCAAGGCGGCGCAGGCGCTCGGTAGTGGCGATATCGAACTCCGGGTACCTGATGCGCGCACGGCACGTATCCAGGAAGTACACCTGACCATCATTCACTGTCTGTGCGAACTCATCGATCGCGAATTTCTGGGAGAACCAATGTGAACAACGGACTCAAGCTGTTTCTTTCGATGGCACTCGCCGTGGGCGCGGCAGGCGGCCTGCTGAGCGGCTGTGCCCCCCTGGCGGCAGGTGGCGCGGTCACCGGCGCGGTCATCACCAATGACAAGCGGACTGCCGGCACGGTGCTCGAAGATCAGAACATCGAGAACAAGGCCAGGAACATTCTCACCGCGGACGGCGAAATCTCATCCCAGGCCCACATCAACGTCACGAGTTTCAATCTCAAGGTGCTCGTCACAGGTGAAGCGCCGACCGACGACATGAAGCGTCGCATCGCTGAATATGTGTCCCGCATCGCCAAGGTGCAGCATGTGTATGACGAAGTGCGAGTGGCGGCACCCAGTGGTTCCAGCTCGCGTGCCAACGATGCGCTGCTGACAACCAAGGTCAAGACCAAACTCGTTTCGATCCGCGACATCTCGGCGCTGGACATCAAGGTGGTCACGGAAAACGGTGTGGTCTATCTGATGGGTCTGATGGATCAGCCTACCGGCGATGCAGTGGCGGAAGCCGTTGCGTCGATCGGCGGCATCAGCAAAGTGGTCAAGCTTTTCGAGAGCGGCAGCAGCGCGCTGCGCTGAGCAAGTCCGCAGCCCGGGTTCTCAGCTGAAAGGGGCCCGGGCAGAGATGCCGACTGCCATGATCGGCATCATTTGACCACGCTCAATTTGGGCGGCGTCCTGGGTTTGGATGGGCTTTCCGGTGGCGGTGAACCGCCGTCCGGCGGCTCCCCCTCGGTCCCGGCTTCGAAGGCCATGCCCTGCCCGTTTTCCCTCGCATAGATTGCCCGCACGGCGCCCAGGGGGACCGTGATTTCCTGCGCGACACCCCCAAAGCGGGCACTGAACATCACATACTCATTGCCAAGCGACAGATCCCGCACGGCTGAAGGACTGATGTTCAGCACGATCACCCCATCCTTCACGAACTGTTGTGGCACTACGCACTGCGGGGCATTGGCGTCCACCAGCAGGTGCGGGGTACAGCCGTTGTCCACGATCCACTCATGGAGTGCCCGCACCAGATAAGGACGGTTGGACCCCATCTCCCCGCTCATGCCCCACCGCTTCTGCAGCGCCGTGCGAACACGAATGCGATCATCGTCCGTGCATCGCGCGCTCCACAGGGGAAAGCGCCGATGCGAATGCGGGCCGGCTGAAGATTGAATCAGCGTAGCTCTGAAGTGCTCTGGCCTCTGCCGGCAGGCGTATCCCCAGATGGCTGAGACGCCAGAGCAGGGGTCCGAGGCAGCAGTCTGCAAGGGAGAACTCTTCAGACAGAAAGAACTTGTGGCGGGCGAAAGCAGGCGCGATGGCGACCAGCGTATCCCTGATCGCCACACGCGCAGCGTCGGTGCCTGTCTGACCCGGCTCGGTCAGCACCAACATCTGACTGTAGAGATCCCGCATGATGCGCGCACGAATCTGACGATGGGTGGCCCGGGACAGGGGATCAATCGGCATGAGGGGAGGATGAGGGTAGCGCTCATCGAGATACTCCAGCATCACGCCGGGGTCGTAGAGCACGAGGTCGCGGTCAATCAGGGTGAGCAGCGCCTGGTAGGGATTGAGGTCATAGAGATCCTCAGGGCGCGTCTCGTGCGTGATGAACTGGACGTCCACCGCAACGTCTTTTTCGGCCAGCACGATCCTGACGATATGACCGACAGGATCGTGTGCGTCCGAATAGAGCGTCATGGTCGCCCGCCGACTCATGACGTCACTCATTTCAGTGGACGTCTTTCCAGAACTCCCGCTTCATGAGATAGACAGCCACCAGCAGTATCGAAAGGAACAGCAGCACTTTCACCCCGAGCTGGTAGCGAACCAGCTTGGCGGGCTCGCCCAGATAGACCATGAAGGCGACGAGGTCGCGCATTTCCTTCTGGTAATCCACCTCCGAGAGCTTGCCCGGCGTGCCCGGTTCCAGATGCGACAGCGCCTGGCTCTCATGTCCGGCTTCATCCTTCACCGTGTGATAGACGGCCTTCTTGATGCCTTGGAGTTCCCACAGCACATGGGGCATCGCGGCGCCTGGCAGGTAGGGGTTGTTGACCCCTGTGGGACGCGAGGGATCGGCGTAGAAGCTCAGCAGGTAACTGTAGATCCAGTCAGCGCCGCGCGAGCGGGCCGTGACCGAGAGGTCCGGCGGATTGATCCCGAACCACTGTTCCGCGTCTTCCGGACGCATGGCCACCTTGATGGGATCGCCCACCTTGTCGGTGGTGAACATCAGGTTGGCCTTGAGCTGGTCCTCCGGAATACCAAGGTCAGCGGCAATGCGGTTGTAGCGCATGTAGGACGCTGAATGGCAGCTCACGCAGTAGTTGAGAAAGAGCTTCGCCCCGTTCTGCAACCCGGTCTTGTCGCTCAAGTCCACATTGGCGTTCAGCAGCTTGGGCCCTTCGGCACTGGAGGCGAGCACGAAGGGTGCAGCAAGCGAGATCAGAAGCGAGAGGATTAAGCGGCGCATCAGTGAGTCACCCTGTCAGGTACGGGGAGGGTCTTGTCCAGCCTGGTGTAGATGGGCATCAGCAGGAAGAACAGGAAGTACAGCACGGTGCAGATCTGGGCCACCAGCGTACGGCCGGGTGTCGGCGGCAGGATGCCGAGATACCCCAGGATCAGGAACGACACCACGAAGATCGTGAGTGCGGTCTTGTAGACCTTGCCGCGGTAGCGGATGGAGCGCACGCGGCTCTTGTCGAGCCAAGGCAGCAGGAACAGCACCATCACGCCGAGGCCCATGAACACCACTCCCCAGAGCTTCGCATCCAGCCACAGGAAGTTCACCGTGTTGGCGCGCAGGATGGAATAGAACGGTGTGAAGTACCACACGGGCGCAATATGCAGCGGGGTCTTCAGCGGGTCTGCAGGAATGAAGTTGTTGGCTTCCAGGAAGTAGCCGCCCATTTCCGGCGCGAAGAACACCACCATGGAGAAGAGCATCAGGAATACCACGATGCCCACCGAGTCCTTGACCGTGTAGTAGGGGTGGAAAGGGATGCCATCCAGCGGCTTGCCGTCAGGGCCCTTGTGCTTCTTGATGTCGACGCCATCCGGGTTGTTCGAACCCACTTCATGCAAGGCGATGATGTGCAGCACCACCAGCCCGGCAATCGCGAAAGGCAGCGCGATCACGTGCAGGGAGAAGAAGCGGTTCAGCGTGATGTCCGACACCACATAGTCGCCCCGGATGAGGGTGGAGAGAGCTTCACCCACGAACGGGATGGCGCCGAAGAGCGAGATGATCACCTGCGCGCCCCAGAACGACATCTGGCCCCAGGGCAGCAGATATCCCATGAAGGCTTCGGCCATCAGGCTGAGGTAGAGCAGCATGCCGAGTATCCAGAGCAGTTCCCGCGGCTTCTGGTAGGAGCCGTAGATCAAGGCCCGGAACATGTGCAGGTACACCACCACGAAGAACGCCGAGGCGCCCGTCGAATGCATGTAGCGGATGAGCCAGCCCCATTCCACGTCGCGCATGATGTATTCGACCGAAGCAAAGGCCTCGGCCGCATCCGGCTTGTAGTTCATCACCAGCCAGACACCGGTGAGGATCTGGATCACGAACACGACGAGCGACAGCACGCCGAAGTAGTACCAGAAGTTGAAGTTCTTGGGCGCGTAGTACTGGGCGAGGTGCTCGTTCCACAGCTTCATCAGCGGGAAACGGTCATCGACCCAGTCACGCAGACCGGTGAGTTGTCTCACGATTGCGTTCATGCCGCGTTCTCCTTGTCGATGCCGATCACGAGGCGGGTTTCAGTCAGGAACTGGTAGGGCGGCACTTCCATGTTGGAGGGCGCGGGCACTCCCATGTAGACGCGGCCGGCCAGATCGAACTTGGAACCGTGACAAGGACAGAAGAAGCCGCCATTCCAGGGAGAGCCCATGCCGGCGGCGTCCATCTCCGGGACGAACGAAGGCGAGCAGCCGAGATGCGTACACACACCTACCAGCACCAGGTACTCCGGATTTTCCGAACGCCAGGCATTCTTGGCGTAGGCCGGCTGCGCGGATTTGTCGGATTCCGGATCTCGCAGCACCTCGGGGGCAAAGCCCTTCAGGCCATCGATCATCTCGGGTGTGCGGCGGACGATCCACACAGGTTTGCCGCGCCATTTCTGGATGATGCGCTGGCCGGGTTCGAGTTTGCTGATATCAACTTCCACCGGCGCACCGATCGCTTTTGCGCGTGCGCTGGGTTGGAAGGATGAGATGAAAGGCACGGCTGCAAAGCCCGCCCCGATGCCCCCGATCACGGTCGCCGTTCCAGTGAGGAATCGGCGCCTGCGAGGATCGACGGTGTTGTCGGTCATGTCGTCAGGATCTCCCAGATGTCCGCGTGAACCGCGCGAGCTGCGCGTACGTGTCGCGCGCGAGTATACATGAAAAGCCTGATGCGGATTCCCGCCCGCCGGGTGACGGGGACCACACTCAATCGTTGCCCAGACGGAACTCTGCCGAGCGTGCGTGGGCGGTCAGACCCTCACCCCGGGCTAGGGTGGAGGCGACCGGGGCCAGCCTGCTTGCACCCCGCGGCGAGCAGCCGATGAGCGAGCTCCGCTTCTGGAAATCGTACACCCCGAGCGGGGACGAGAAACGCGCGGTGCCCGCCGTCGGCAGTACATGATTGGGGCCCGCGCAGTAGTCGCCAAGCGCCTCCGGGGTATGGCGGCCCATGAAAATCGCACCCGCATGGCGGATGGCGGATGCCAGGGACTCGGGCTGTGCCACGGAGAGCTCGAGATGTTCAGGTGCGATGCGGTTGGCAATGGCCACCGCCTGATCGAGGTCCCGGACCTTGATCAGGGCTCCGCGCCGCGCCAGGGCCTTGCCGATGATCTCCGCGCGCTCCATGCCGGGCAGCAGGCGGGCGATGCTGGCCTGCACCCGATCGAGCTGAGCCGCCTCCGGGCAGAGCAGGATGGATTGTGCCTCCTCGTCGTGCTCGGCCTGGGAGAAGAGATCCATGGCGATCCAGTCCGGGTCGGTGGCGCCGTCACAGATCACGAGGATTTCGGAGGGGCCCGCGATCATGTCGATACCGACCTTGCCGAAAACCAGCGCCTTGGCCGCGGCGACATAGCTGTTGCCCGGCCCGGTAATCTTGTCCACGGCCGGCACGGTGGCGGTGCCATAAGCGAGCGCGGCCACAGCCTGGGCTCCGCCGATGGAGAACACGCGGTTGACCCCGGCCACCGCCGCAGCAGCCAGCACGATCGGGGAGATTTCTCCGCCCGGGGCCGGCACCACCATGATGATCTCCTGTACGCCCGCGACCTTGGCCGGGATGACATTCATCAGCACCGAGGACGGATAGGCGGCCTTGCCGCCCGGCACGTAAACACCGGCGCGATCCAGCGGAGAAATCTGCTGGCCCAGCACCGTGCCGTCAGCGTCCTCGTAGCGCCAGGATTCAAGCTTCTGCCGGTTGTGGTAGTCCGTGATTCGGGCGGCGGCCGCGGAGAGCGCAGCCCTGATTTCGGGGCTGACCTCATTCAGGGCCTTGGCAAAGCCATGGACTTCGAGTGCGGCGGGATCACTCACCGCACGGCGGTCAAACCGGTTGGTGAATTCAAGCAGCGCCGCGTCTCCGCGCACGCGGACCTGACGCACGATGTCGCGCACCACCTCCGCCACATCCTCGGCGCGCGCATCGTCCCAGGCGAGCAGGCGCGTCAGCGCCTCATCGAAGTCAGGGCTCTCGGCGTCCAGCCGCGTGATCAGACTCATGGGCGCTTGCTCCGGGAAAACTCAGACCGGGCCGGCCGACCCGGCCAGCAACGCCTCCAGTTGCCCGAGCAGACGCGTGGCAAGCGCATGCCGGGTCTTGAGGCTGGCCTTGTTCACAATCAGTCGTGAACTGACCTTGCAGATCTCCTCGAGTTCCAGGAGGCCGTTGGCCCTCAGCGTATTCCCCGTATCTACCAGGTCCACGATGCAGTCGGCGAGGCCGACGAGCGGTGCGAGCTCCATGGAACCATAGAGCTTGATGATTTCGGTCTGGACACCCTTGCTCGCAAAATGTCGCCGGGTAATGACCGGGTATTTCGTCGCGACCCGCAAGCGTGTGCGCTGGAGGAGTTCGGGTGTGGCACCGGCCACCGACAGCCGGCATGGCGAGATACGCAGGTCTAGCGGTTCGTAGAACCCGCCGGCTTCGTATTCCAGCAGGGTATCGCGGCCGACGATGCCGAGGTCTGCGCCACCATAATCCACATAGGTCGGCACATCGGTGGCCCGCACGATCACCATCTCGATGGCGGGGTCGGACGTGGGCAGGATGAGCTTGCGGGATTTTTCCGGATCCTCGGTCGGCACGATGCCGGCGGCCGCCAGCAGTGGCAGCGCCTCCTTGAAGATCCGGCCCTTGGCGACGGCGAGAGTCAGTTTGTCTGTGCCGCGCGGCATGGCAGACGCCAGTGTCTCAGCTCGGGATGCGGCGGATCTGGGCGCCGAGGTTGCTGAGCTTTTCCTCGATGGTCTCGTAGCCCCGATCGATATGGTAGATGCGGTCGACCTCGGTATCCCCCTCGGCCACCAGACCGGCCAGCACCAGGCTAGCGGAGGCGCGCAAATCAGTGGCCATCAGCGGTGCGCTCTTGAGCAGCGGCACTCCGGTGGTAATGGCTGTATTGCCCTCGATTCGCACCTGCGCCCCCATGCGCTGCAGTTCCAGTACATGCATGAAGCGGTTCTCGAACACCGATTCGGTGATCACACCAGTACCTTCGGCCATGCAGTTGAGCGCGGTGAACTGCGCCTGCATGTCGGTGGGGAATCCCGGATAGGGTGAGGTATGCA